>CALAGB010000083.1 GCA_937891245.1 uncultured Thermomicrobiales bacterium
TACGAGATTACAAGGTGACTGGAGTTCAGACGTGTGCTCTTCCGATCTGGCCGCTGATCAGTTCACGATCGAGCAGCCCGCTGGTCACGAACCAGGGATCGGCGCGATCGCCGGCGGGATCATTGATCTCCATGCGGCCCTTATCGAAGTACTGAACGAGGCGTTCCTGATTCGGCGCATCGAGATAGCGCTCGTAGAGCGGGCCACTGTTCGCCTGCGGTCCCCAGAACCAGCTGCGTGCAACTGACGTGGACTGCACCGGCGCATCCGTGCGAGTCCAAACATTCGCGAACGCATCGTCGGCGAAATCGGGCGCCGCTCCGGCCACACCGCTGAACGCCGTGCCGAGCGTGAGCGCGAGCAACAATGCACTGAGCGCACGCCGCAGCGCCGCATTCGCAACGCCGGTGCGACCTCGCTTGTTGCGGCGTTCGCCAACCGTACGGCGTCGCCATGGCACTGTGAGGTAATTACTCTTCATCATCATAGTCAAGCCAGGGACCAGTCTAGCAGAGCCGGCCGGGGATGGCGAACGGACAGCGAGGGGTGGGCGAGGATCGCTGATGCGGAGTGGGCGTGCCGCCAATCACACCTGCTCCAATAGAGAAGAGCGCCGGGATGAACCGGCGCTCTCGTGGACTGACGCTTCGGCGCTACTTCGTAAAGCCAAAGTTGGCCGTATGGTAGATCGGGTTCGAGTTGCTGCCTTCACCGAGATTCAGGCGCAGCGTCGTACAAGAGTTCGCGTAACTCTTCGGCGTGGCCCAGTTGAATTGGTAGTAGCCATCGCCCAGGTTCTGCAAGCCCGAGGCGCCGCTGGCGTACTCGGATACTTGGTCAGCCGAGGTGCCGGCACCGCACTGCAAACCGACAGTCGTGACGCTGACGCTGCTCAGGGTTGTCACCGGATCGCCGTTCGCGTCGGTCAGTCGCCACTTCAATGGGATCGTCTGGCCCGCTTTCGCAGCGTTCAGCACGGTGCCGTCGACGGGTCTGGTGAATCCGCTGAACTGATACGAAACGGTATATCCGGCCGGGGCATTGGCTGTGTTGCCGGCGTTATCGGTCGCATTGCAGTTGACGGTATGGGCACCGACGCTGCTTGTATCGACGGAATTGCAGCTGGAACCGGCCATGCCGGAGGTCGCGTCGCTCGCGTTCGAATCGGCCGTCGCCGAGCCGTTGAGCAGCACCGGGTTCGGGTTGATGGATGGGCTGAGCGTCGGCGCGGTCGCATCGCGCATGATGGTGACGGATTGCGTGTTCGTGCCACCGGCGCTCGTCGCCGAGCAGGTCAGCGTGGTGCCCGTCGTGTCGCTGCTGATGGTCGTTGCATCGCATCCGTTCCTGGAGGCGATATCCGACTCGGCATCAGCCACCGACCAGGTGATGGTCACGTCGCTCGTGTACCAGCCATTGTTGCCGAGCGTCCCGCTGATATTCGGCGTGATTACGGGTGAGGTCGAATCGGGCGGAGCCGCGGGGAGATCCGACTCGAAGGCGCCCGCGTCGCAGAACGTCGCATTGCCCTGCGGGCGAGGGGCTCCGCGCTGGTCGGTGCTGGGGCAGAGCGGGACATTATTGCTGTTGACGTCGACATAGGTGTATGAGGTTGGAATGCGATCGATCGCCGTACCGCCGGCCAAAAGGGCGAAGGTCTGAGTCGGGCCGCCGTTGTTGGCAAGCGTGCCGAGCATCGGATCGCCGTCGACATCGCCCGTGCCGCTGAGATGCCCGGTGCACGAACCGGTTGGGTCGACGTTATAGCCGAGGTCGACAATTGAGACCACGGAGCAGGAGTTCCAGATCGTGTCAAAGATGTTGCCGCCCTCGGTTAACGTTGAATGGTTGGCGGAGATCGTTACATAGCTCGGGTTGTTCCCGGCGAACGTATTGTTGAGGAGCGTTGTTGGTGCGGGGGTCCCCACGTAGACGGTTGACCGACCGGTATTTCCGGAAAAGGTGCTATTGCGTACGGTGGTCGACGTGGAGTTGATCGAGAACGCCGATCCATCGGATTGGACGTCGTTCTGTGTGAAGGTGCTGTTGCTGACGATCAATTCGTTACCGGCGTCGTTGCCAACAGTCCAGATTCCCGCTCCCTCTTGAGCCCAGTTCAAGAAGAAGGTGGAACTGTCGACAACAGCGGACCCGTAGAAGTTGGCGATCGCACCGCCCTGCCAGGCGATATTGCCCGAGAACGTGCTGGTATCGACGTTCAGCGTGCCTGTGTTATAGATTGCACCTTCGGTACCGAACATTGTGCCGTTTAAGGCAAACGTGCTGTCGCTCACGTTCAGCGTGCCTGCGTTATAGATCGCGGACCCAGAAGCGTACGGGATGCCGTTTGAGACAAACGTGCTGCCGCTCACGTTTAGCGTGCCTTCGTTATCAATCGCCGCGCCTTGAGGGTTGCTCCCTCTGGTTAGGGTCAACGAGGTGAGTGTGAGGCTCGCGTCACCGCTCACGGAGAAGAGTTGGGTTTGCCGACCGCCATCAAAAGTAATGACCCCGGCCGAGCCAGAGGCATCTAACTGAACGGGATTGCCGACGGTGATGGAACTCGTGAACAGAATCGTGGTATCAGTGGAGCAGTTCAAGTCGATGGCTCCACCCGCGCTGATCAAACTCTGCACGTCGCTTTCGGTTGCGGGGCAAACGCCTGCGGCGAGCGTGGCCGGCACGAAGACTCCCAGCATCGCGAGCACGAACACGATCGAGGTAATGAGCCGCCACGTGGTAGCTTGGGTTCCGGGCCGAGACATTACGAACTCCCTTCCATGTCCCTGTTGATTTCGTCGCTATTGATGAAGGCCGTCGGTGAAAACTCCAGATTAGTCGCGAGTCAGCGGTTGATGCTTCCGGGCTATCCCTCCATTTCCCACCTCACGAATCTTGACCGCGCGAATCACGCCGACTCCTCCGGCGAAAGGGGTAACCCTTCGACCTCGGGACCATCTGGCCCGGTGAGCTGTAACAGATAGGCGATGAGGTACTCGACGGTGGCAAAGCCCCGGCGCTCCGGTCTACCGGCCACTTGCAGCGAGGCGCGCCAGACACCGCTTGGGTGCTCTTGCCACAACGAGAGCAGGAAAACGTGCTTGCGCGGTCGCACCTGGTTTCGATCCTCTCCCTCCGTCACCACTCCCACCCTTTCCTTTGCTCCAGAGTAGTGGGGTCGTGCGACCAGCGTGCGACCGAAGTGCGACCGGATATGATCGCAGCCGGCATGTGTCCGTTTGGCTGTTGCGCGCACTCGTTGCTGGAGTCAAACTTGAGGTGCTGGCAAAAGATTGGCTGGCGACCGGCTCGATGCTGGGCAGGGAGACTCCAGTGGGGTATGCCATCGCGCTTCTGGGCACCTTCCAGGTTCGCTACGACGCCGTGACCATCAGCCGTTTCCGCGGTGCCAAAGTCGAAGCACTTCTGGCCTACCTTTCGCTCGAGTCTGATCGCCCCCATCGCCGTAGCACCCTCGCCGGTCTCCTCTGGCCCGAGCTTCCGACCGAAAGCGCGCTGCGCAACCTGACGCAGGCGGTGGTGCGGCTGCGCGCCGCGCTCACCTATGGCGAAGCGCCGCTCTCCGTGACGCCCACGGAACTGCAGTGGCGCGTCGATGAGGCCCAGGTCGACGCCGTGGAATTCCTGCAACTCGCCAAAAGCACCGACGGAGCCGATCTCGATCGTGCCGTTGCCCTCTATCACGGCGAGTTGCTTGCCGGTTTCGATCTGCCGGGTTGCGAGGAGTTCGAAGAGTGGCTCTTTCTCCGGCGCGAACAGCTTCGCGAGGAAGCGCTGCGGGTGCTCCAACGGCTGTCTGAGCGGCATCTTGCCGAAGGGCAGGCTTCCGAAGCCGCCGTGGCCGCCTCACGCCAGCTGGCGCTCGACCCCTGGCGAGAGGTCGCCTTTCGCCAGCTCATGCTGGCGCACGCGATGAGCGGAGATCGTGCCAGCGCGCTGGCCACGTATGCCCGCTGCGTCGACGTCTTGCGCGACGCACTCGGTGTCGCCCCCGACGACGAGACCGTCCAGCTCGCTGAACGAATTCGAGTCGGTGATCCCGCTCTCAGCGCCGGGTGGCGGCCGCGCGCCCAACACTCAGTTCGAGCGCCGTCGTTGCCGGCGCCCCTGCTGCCCCTCATTGGCCGTGAGGATGAACTGAAGCGTTTGACCGAGCTTATGGTCGGCTCGACGCGGCTGGTGTCGCTGGTCGGCATGGGTGGTGTCGGCAAGACGCGCCTCGCGCTGGAGGCTGCCTGGGCGTTACGACCAAAATTCCGTGATGACGTATGGTGGGTCAACTTGACCGGTGTCCAGGCTGACGATGACCCGGATCTCCAACGTGCCGCCCTTGCCGGCGGAATTGCCGCGGCCCTTGGCCTGATTCTGGACGGTCAGCGCAGTGCGCTCGACGGACTGGCGACGAGTCTCCACGACCGAACCGCGCTACTTGTGTTGGACAATTGCGAGCATCTTCCCGAAGCGGGAACCGTCATCCACCGACTCCTGGAAGTAGCTCCAACCCTCTCCCTGTTGGCCACGTCGCGTGAGCCTCTGGCCCTCAGAGGTGAGGTGCCGGTGCGACTCGCTGGACTTCCCGTTCCAGCCAGCGGCGAGGCGAATCCCGGCGAACAGGTCGCCGTACGCCTGTTCCTCGACCATGCGCGGCGCCGGGTTCCCGGTTGGGGTGAAGACCCGCGCGAACTTGCCGGCGCCGCACGACTCTGCCGCTTGGTCGATGGATTGCCGCTTGGCATCGAGTTGGCGGCCAGTTGGGTCGATCACTACGCGCCTGACGAGATTGGCAATGCGCTCCAGGCTGACCTCGATTCCCTCCCCGTACGGACCCGAGATACCCCGGATCGGCAGCGCAGCCTTTGGTCGATCTTCGATTCCACCTGGAATTTGCTCACCGAACGCCAGCGGCGCGCGCTGGCGCGTTTGAGCATTTTTCGAGGCAGCTTCGAACGGGAGGCGGCGCTGACGGTGGCCGCAGTCACGGCCGCGACGCTGGTTGAGTTGGTCGACAAGTCGTTGCTCCGGCAAGCCGGACCCGGTCGCTATAGCCTTCACGAACTGGTGCGCCAGTTCGCCGCCGAGCGGCTGGCTCGCGACTTGGAGTCGATGGCCCTTCCCAAACGGTACGCGGAATACTATCTCGCACTTGCCGAACAGGCAGCCCCGACACTGACCGGCTTCGAGCGCGCCATCTGGATCCCGCGACTTGAAGCAGAACTCGACAACCTGCGGGCTGCGCTGGCGTTCGCGCGCGCGGAGCCGGAGCCCGACCTGGAAATGCGGCTGGCTGGTGCGCTCGGTCACTTCTGGTTGCTGCGAGGGTACGTCGGGGAAGGATGGGAGTGGGTGGAACACGCCCTGGACCGCCCGGAAGCAGGCGACGCACCGCTTCGAATGCGGGCTCGTCTGTGCGAGGCAAGTGGGATGATGCTTATCGCCCAGGGCGAACGCGAACGAGGCGGCGAGTGGTTTGAACAGAGCGCGGCGCTCTATCGAGCGGACGGTGACATGCGCGGCGAGCTCAATGTCCGTATCCTGATGGGCGGTGCGGCCTATGACAACGCGGAGCTTCCGCGCGCCGCGACGATCTGGGAAGCGTGCGTGCAGACGGCGCGTGAATTGGATGAACTGGGTACGCTCGGCCGGGCGCTCAACAACCTTGGAGCGGCCTGGTATTACATGGGCGATCTCGATCGTGCCTCTGCGTACCTTGAGGAGTCGCTGGCCATCGATCGGCGGATCGGGCGCCGTGATTCCGTCTCCGTCCAACTCACCAATCTCGGCAACGTGGCGCGCCGGATGGGAGATACGGCACGTGCGCATGACCTTTTGCGGGAAGCGCTCCAGCTGAAGGTTGAACTGAATGATCCCCGGCAGATCGCTGTCACGCTGGAAGCGATGGCCGCCGTCGCGGTTACAACGGGAGATATGCCCCGTGCCGCGCGCTTGCTCGGTGCCGCGCGGCGGGTGCGCACGCGTCTTGGAGCCGTGAGCTCGGAGCCTGAGAAGGCGGAGGTCCAGCAGACCGCCGACAGGGGACGCTGCGCGCTTGGTGAGGTGGCGTGGTCGGCACAATTCGAAGCGGGACGCGCACTTGCCCTTGAAGATGTCGTTGCCGATGCGCTACACGCCGACGGCCGTTGATCTTCGCCGAGCACGCTGTGCCGGTCGGTCGCTGTTGCCGACCGGATTAACCCTCGTGTGATACGCCACGCGCCGCTCGGCGCCTGTCTCGCTCCGCACGCCGCGCTTTGTCTCGTTCGACCAGCTCCTGCGATGGCACCCTCAGCGCGCGGTTGAATTTGCTGGAGGAGTTTTCCCAGGCGATGATAGCGGTCAGTTCGATGATCTCGTCGGGCGAGAAGTAGCTGCTGAGGCGGGCGAAAAGCGCGTCGTCGACGTCACGGCCGGTGATTGTCATGCTGTCGGCGTAGGCGAGGGCGGTCCGCTCACGGTCGTCGAAACGGTCGCTCTCGGCGTAGTTCGCGAGTTCGGCAAACTGCTCGTCCGGCACTCCAAGTTCGCCGCCAACGGCGGCGTTGATGTCCTGTCAGAAGACGCAGCCGTTGATCGAGGCGACGCGCACGTTGACGAGCGAGGCAAGCCGCCCATCAATCAGTCTCGAGGCGTCGATGCCGCCCCACATGCCGCGCGCGCCACGGAAGATCGACGGCCGTCGGGCGTACAGCCGGTGGTTGAGCAGTGGCGCACCCCACTTGCGCGCCTGGCCATCGAGCACCTTCCTGACATCGTCGTCCTCAACATCATCGAGCTCGATTGGATCGATGCGCATGCGCGCCGGCTCCCCTCTGCAGTTCTGTGTAGCAAACGTCGCCGCCCGTCCGGAAGGTTCGTCAATGGTCGCAGGGCCGCGATTCATCACACGTAGTGTATCGCTGAACGACCGCTCTGAGGGCAACGCGTACGCCTGGCGATGAGGGTGGGATGAAGCGCGGCTCTCCTAAAAGAGCGCGTAGTGACTGGCAATCAGGAAGATGAGTGTGCCGGTGCTGATCACAAGCGCCAGCCAGACGACCGTCGTCGTCAACTCCTGCACCGCCTCGTGCGTCGCTGAGCGTTGCGGTTGACGATGCCGGATCGCGACACGGAGATCGTTGAGCGCGACGCTCAGCAGCGCGATGGCCAGTGCGGCCAGTGCGATCGACCAGGTCGTCAGAATTGTGTGATGCAGCGCGGCCAGGCCGCTTTCGATCACGTCCGTATTGACGACGAGCGCGCGCACCATGATGACCACGCTGATCGAGGCCGTCAGGATACCGGCGGCCGAGCGGCCTCGTCGCAGCTTGCTCCAGCGCGTATGACCGCGTCGCACCCACCACATTACCAGCGCGCTGATCGTCAGAGCCGGCAGGATGACGAAGATGAGATGCGAAATCGTGGCGTAGTTGGTGGCGAACTGCTGCACGTCGCCGTGCAGGTAGTAGCCAAGAACGAGCGGCACGCCGCCCCAGATGAAGGCGCCCGGCAGCGATCCGAGCAAAAAATCGCGCATGGGAATCTGCAACAGCCCGGCGCCGATCGAGATATACATGCGTACGAGTGGCAGCATGCGCCCCACGGCGACGGCGACGACATCGTGGCCGCCAAGGCGAGCGCGCCAGCGCGCGATCGTCTCCTCACTTCGCTTCCCAAATTTCAGCAGGAGCCGGTTAAGCAGGCGCGAACCGCCGGTGCGCGAGACGATGTGCAACGTCGTGGTGCCCGCCATATCGGCGACGACGATCAGCGCAACGGCGAAGACGAGTCCGGAGAAGGAGTGAACGCCGTAGCTGCCGGCGATCAAAAGCGCCAGTTCCGCCGGTATACCGGTCGGCACACCAAGCTCGCCGACGAAGATCAGCAGCGCGACGATATAAACGCCATACTCCGTTATCAACTGTTCGATTGGTCGTCTCCGAGTCACAACTCGTACGTACGCACGACCGACGTGAGCGCCATTGTTAAAACAAGTTTAGCCAGCCGTTCGCGGTTCGGCTAGTGAACGATCCGCCGGTTGGCGCCTGTTCTTCGGTACAGGAGATCGACCGTGTCCGTCGTACCGTTGACCGCGGAGCACGATGAGGGGCGCCGGTCGGTACAATAGCGACGCGCTTCGGGTGCGCCCGGCAGCGCTGTGAGCGGACATGAACTCGGTCGAATGGAGAAAACGAGCGTGAAGCGGCAGTTCCTCATACCGATGATCCTTGGTCTGCTCATCGTGATCGGCGGGGCGGCTTGCGGCAACCCGACCGGTCCGATGCCGACCGGCGTCGCGACTCCTGGTAGTGACGGCCATTACGCGGTCGGTCAGCAGGCGCATATCGGCACCTATGTCGTGACGGTGAAAAGGGTGATCAACCGGACCGATATTGACGGGGTGCTGCCGAACGATGGCATGCGTTTTCTGGTGCTTGATCTCGTCATTCAGAACCTCGATACGAACAACGCCCGTATGTCACCGGCGGCGCAGTTCATCGTCCTGGACAAGAGCGGCACGGAGTTCCCGATGGACGGCGATGTAACGCCGAAAACCGATCTCACCTCGCCGAGCCTGCCGCAGACGATCCCGGCGCTCGGTTCGATCCACGGAGAAATCGCATTTCAGGTACCGGCGAATGAGTCGAATGGCTTTCTGCTCTCGTTCAGCCCGAGCTTCCTGATGAGCCTCTTCAGCCACGGTCAAACGATCACCTTCGATCTCGGCTGAGCGCGACTCGCATGAGGAAACGGTCGCCCGACGTTCCGAGCGACCGGCGGGAGCACACCGGTTGCCCCCTACGTCTACACCGTGAGATGGCCCTACGGCGTTGGCGTGGCGGCACTGCCGGCTGGATTGTTGAGCTCCTGGAGGGCGCGCAGGAGCTGGGTATCCTGGCTCTTCTGCAGCTCATCGGCGCTCATGTCCGTCTCCTGTTCCGGCGTCAGTGGCGTCGCGCCATCCGGTAGGGCGACGTCGATATCCGGCGTGATGCCGTTGTGCCAGATCTCACGACCGTCCGGCGTCAACCACTCCTCGGTGCCGAGCAGGATCGCCGAGCCATCGCTCAGATGATAGGTCGAAAGCACCGTGCCGGTGCCGAACGTCTTTTCGCCGATCACCTTGGCGCGCTGGTGATCCTGAAGCGCTCCCGCCGTGATTTCGGCGGCGCTGGCTGTGCCGTTATTGACCAGCACGACCATCGGAATATCGAGCGCGTTACCGCCACTGCGCACCGTGACCGGCGTTCGTTTGCCCTGAGCGTCCTGGACCAGAAGCACGTTCCCTTGCTTCACGAACTGGCTCGTCACGCCGATTGCTTCATCGAGCAAACCGCCCGGATCGTTGCGCAGGTCGAGCACGATCGAGGTGGCGCCGGCATCCTTCGCATCGTCGATAGCGGTCACGAGGCCGGCTGTCGCGTTGCTGGCGAATTGGCTCACGAGGATATGCGCCGTCTTCGTACCGGGCAGCATCGCCCAGGTGACGCTCGGCACGTTGATCTTGGCGCGCACGATTTTGATGTCGGTCTGCGCCGTTTCGCCCTGATGCATGACCGTAATCGTGACCGACGTACCGGCCGGGCCACGAATGATGTTGACGACGTCGTCGAGTGACTTCCCGGTGATGTCGTTGCCGTCGACTTTCAAGATGATATCGCCCGCCATCACGCCCGCCTTCTGAGCCGGCGAACCGGCGATCGGCGCGACGATGACCGGCTGGCCGTCACGCATTGAAACCTCGGCGCCGATCCCTTCCAGTTGCCCGGAGAGCGACTGCTGCTCATCCTTCAGATCGTCCGGCGTCAGGAAGCGGGAGTGCCCGACATCACCGAGCGAGTCGATCATCCCCTGGATCGCGCCGTAGGTGAGGGTCTTGGTGTCGACCGCTTTCTGGTCGACATAATTCTTGTGCACCAGATCCCACGCCTGCCAAAAGATCTCGAATTCGGGCACGTCTGTGGTCGCTGGGGTTGTCGCCGCGGCTGGTGCCGCGTTGGAATGCCCTACGACGTATCCAGCGGTGAAGGAGGCGCTAGAGAGGGCGAGCACCAGAATGATGGTGATGGCGACTGTCGCCCAGATCCTCCGTCGTCGATTCATGCTTGGGTGCCTCCAGCTCCTGGCTGTTGTAGATCGCCGCGTCAGATCGCTCGCGTGAGAACAGATGAACCGCCAGCGATCCTGCGACGTGCGGCCTCGTCAATTGCACATAGAGTGTGCTGTTTTCGCGCCTCTACGTCGAGTCGAATCGGCCATGTGCGTTCAAAACATCCGGGGCAGGCTGTATGCCTTGTCACCTCGTCCGCCTCGGAAATTCATTCCGAGAGCGAGCGCGTTTGAGACAGTGTCGGTGTGCGCGGAACCCGTGATGACACAATCTTTGGCGAAAGAGCAGAACGTGACTGATTCGATGCGCCATGTTTCCACCACGACGTGCACCCGCGCGACCGGCGCCGCATCACGTTCCTGCTGCCCATGGTTCGACGCGTCCGCGTCGAAAGGAGCGACCCTGATGGAGGACGGCCGGCCGGCGCCGAACGCGTCATTGCGGTTCGGGTATCTGCTTGAACGCGTTAACCGCCTCGAATCGGAGCTGCTCGATCTCCAACGCCAGTTCGATCGCCTGACCCAGCAGACGGAAGATATGGGCCGGCTGCTCGACCAATCGATTCGCGTCGTCGAATACCTCCAGAAGCTCCGACTCCAGGATACGGCGGATACGGGGCCAGGTTTCGAGCAGCCGGCGGAACGCTGAATCCGACATCATGGCCCCAACCTTGCGCCCATCGTACCCGGACGCCCCAGCCGTTCGGGACGATTCGACGTGCGTAAAACGAGCGGCGCAGTTCGAAAGAAGGTTGCAACGTGGTACATCGACGGTGGTTTGGGTTGGTTCTGTTGGCAGCGCTGGCGGCGGTGGGTCTCGTGCTGGTGAGTTGCGGGAGTTCGACATCGGCCGGGCTGACGCCGCCCAGTTCCGCCGGTGGGGCCGGGTCGACACCGGTCAATGGTACCCCGGTGGTGGGGAACACGACGCTTACGATGAGCGAAAAGGAGTTCTCGATCACCCCGGCGATTGCCAAGGCGCATAGCGGCAAGATCGACTTCTTCGTCAATAACGATGGCACGATCATCCACAATTTCGCGGTGAATGTGGGCGGCAAAGAAGTGAAGTCGGCCGACGTCAAGCCGGGGCAGAAGATTCAGTTCACCGTGACGATCGACAAGGCGGGCGACTACACCTATTACTGTGCGATTCCGGGACATGAGCAGGCGGGGATGAAGGGGACGCTGACCGTCACGACGTCCGACGTACCATCGAATACCGCCAACCCGTAGCAATCGCTTCAGCGGCGCCGCTGGCGGGTGCGGCCACTCCACCAAACCGCTATGGCGGCGATCGGGATACCGATTAAGTAGAACAGAACGACTTCGAGAATCGCCCCGCCGTCGTAGAGCAGCCAGCCGATCAGGGCAACGGCGTAGACAATCATGATGATAAGAAAGCCGGCGACGCTCGGATTGCGCATCGTCATTCCGTTTCTGGCGTCACGCCGGGGACGGCATCCATGATTTCGGGTTCCCGGCGCATAGGTCAATTCTAGCCGAGATGGAGCATCAGGCGCGCGACGGTAAAGTAGATCATCAGCCCGGTGCCGTCGACCAGGGTCGAGATGAACGGGGCCGAAACGACGGCCGGGTCGACACGCAGCTTGCGCAAGACCAGCGGCAGCACTGCCCCGACCACCGCCGCCCAGATGACGATGCCCGACACCGCGATGGCGACCGTCAAACCGACATCGATGCCGACGCTCAGGGTCATGGCACGCACGAAGGTCGCGGCGGCCATGACCGCGCCAAGCATCAGTCCGGTAATCAGCTCCTTCTTCACGATGCGGAAGACATCGCTGAAACGGACATCGCCGACCGCCATGGCGCGCACGATCGTCGTGACGACCTGTGAGCCGACATTCCCGCCGGTGCCGATCAAGAGCGGGATGAAGAAGGAGAGTGCGACGACCGCCTCGACCTCGCTCTGATAGTGGCGCAGCACCGTGCCGGTGTACGCCTCGGCCAGGAAGAGGGCGAGCAGCCAGCCGACGCGCTTGCGCCAGAGCAGGATCGGCGAGGCGCGCAGATATGGTTCTTCCAACGGCTCGGAACCACCGAGACGCTCGATATCCTCGGTCGTCTCTTGCTCCAGAATGTCGGCGACATCATCGACCGTGATGATGCCGAGCAGGCGATTGTCGTCGTCGACGACCGGCACGGCGAGCAGACCCCGTTCGGTCAGCACCTGCGCCGCCTCTTCCTGGTCGGCTAGGACCGGCACGCTGACGACATCCGGAATGAGCAGTTGCGCGATCGGGGTCTCGGGCGGACTCAGCACGAGCAGTCGCAGCGACAGCACGCCGAGTAGGTGATCCGCTTCGTCGGTAACGTAGACATAAGAGATGGTTTCGGCCTGCTCCGAGAGTCGTTGGAGCGCCAGGATCGTCTGCCGAGCGGTGAGATCGGGTGCGATCGACACGAAGGCCGGCGTCATCCGGCCGCCGGCGCTATCCGGCGGGTAGAGCATCAGGCCGCGGAGTTCTTCGGCCTCAATGGGCTCCATCTCAACGAGGATCTGGTCGACGCGCTCGGGGGCGATCTCAGCCGCGACGTCAGCCGCTTCGTCCGGATCCATTGATTCGAGCACGTCGGCCGCGTCGACGGTCGCGAGGAGGCTGAGGATACTGGCGGCATCGCTCGGATCGAGCTCACCGAGCAGTTCGCCGAGCGCTTCGTCGCCCAGCACTTCGGCCAGCCGTCGCGCTTCGGCGCGCGTCAGACTCGCCATGCGATCGGCCAGTTCGCCCGATTTGGTCAACTCACGCAAGGCGGACGTCGTGGCTGCCACATCGCGCGCGTTGAGCGCCGCTTCGAGTGTGGTGAGCGGCTCCTGATTGATGGTCACACGCGCTCTCCCGGCCGCTTCGGATCGAATCAAACGTGCGGCAGCGTTCGTTCGCCGCCTGGTTATTATCGGCATTCGGCCGTCGTGCGAAAACCCTGCGTTCTTGTTCGCAGGGTGTTCGCCGCTCACGCGACCTTACGTCCCGCCCCAATGCGCGCGTATACACGAGACGGCCCCCACCACGCATGTCATCTTCCCCCACGCAGGTCGTCGCCGGATGTTTGCCCGGTAGACGGGCGCGTGTAGGCTGAGGCGCCGCCCGATGCCCGGATGTGGAGACGGGTCGTGTGTTCGAAGCGGGTCGTCGCCGGAGGCTCGCCCGGGGAGCGGGTTGCCGCCCACGGCCTGCCCGGGGAAGGTTGGTCGTGTACCGGCGGACAGCGTCTCGTCCACGGCCTGCCCGGGGAACGGTGGTCGTGTACCGGCGGACAGGGCCTTGCCTGCGGCCCGCCTAGGAGAACGGTGGTCGTGTACCGGCGGACAGGGCCTTGCCTGCGGCCCGCCTGGGAGAACGAGTCGTCGGATCCCGAGCGGGTTGCCGCCCCGACCCCGCCCGGGGATAAATGCCCGGGCTCCTGCGGCGAAGCCCACTGAAGGGGCTGGAACGAGGCGGTATTATTTGTCCCTTCCGAGTCGCCCTGCTGTCATTCCGAGCCGCCGCGAGGAATCTCCTCTCCGTTTCCCGAGCGTCGTGCTGCGGGAAGCCTTCGAGAGATGCTTCGCTGCGGCTCAGTAGGTGACCACAGTGAATTTGCCAGCGAGGCACGGATGG
>CALAGB010000084.1 GCA_937891245.1 uncultured Thermomicrobiales bacterium
CGATCGATAAAGGCGCCGAGCGCCTGATGCAGCATCGCAATGGCAATATAGGCCATGCGTGGGATGTCGATCAACGGCTTGAGCGGTGGCTCTTTGCTGATCTCGAGCGCGATCTTGGCGATCCCCTCGGCGTAGTCTCCAATTCGTTCAAGCTCGGTAATGATAAAAAGCGCTCCGGCGATGGCGCGCAGATCGACGGCCATCGGCTGCTGTGTCGCGATGAGCAGCAGCGCTCGCTCTTCCAGCTCGAACGTCAGATTATCGATTTCCCGGTCGGAAATGATAACGCCTTTGGCCAGTTGGTCGTCGCGGTTGCGCATCGCTTCGACGGAGCGTTCGACCGCCTTTTCGGCCATGCTGCCCAGCAGGAGAAGATCTTCGCGCAGCGTTTGCAGCTGTCGGTCGTAATGCGCGCGGCTGTGGATTGGTGTCGACATAGCTCGTTCCCCCAACGTTAGCCCACGCGACCGGTTATGTAGTCCTCGGTGCGCGGATCGGTTGGATTCGTGAAAATCCTCGATGTCGGTCCCACTTCAACGAGTTCTCCGGCCCGATCCGTTCCCATGGTCATAAACGCGGTGATGTCCGACACACGCGCTGCCTGCTGCATGTTGTGCGTGACAACCACTATCGTATAACGCTTGACCAATTCTCGCATAAGTTCTTCGATCCGTAAGGTGGCGATTGGGTCGAGCGCGCTGGTTGGTTCGTCCATCAAGAGCGCTTCCGGCTGCACGGCGAGCGCCCGCGCGATGCAGATGCGCTGTTGCTGGCCGCCCGAAAGCGCCAGTGCGGAATCGTCGAGGCGATCCTTTACTTCATCCCAGAGTGCCGCACCGCGCAGCGCCTCTTCCACCCGATCATGAATCTCACGCTTGCTCAGCTTCGTGCTGAACGACAGTCCATAGGCGACGTTGTCGTAGATCGACTTCATGAACGGGTTCGGCCGCTGAAAGACCATCCCAATCCGGCGACGGATGACGATTGGATCGACGTGTGGGCCGTAGATCGGCTCTGTGTCGAGCAGCACCTGCCCTTCGACCACTGCTGCCGGATTGGTATCGTGCATCCGATTAATCGCCCGGAGCAAGGTTGATTTGCCGGAACCGGACGAACCGATCAGGGCGCTTACCTGCCGTTCGGGGAAGCTGATCGAAATATCGCGCACCGCCGTGAAGTCGTGATACTTCACTGAAAGATGGCGCGTCTCGAGCTTGATCGGGCCGGCAGAATCGGCCGTGGCCGGCTCGGTGGGCGTACGCGTCGCCGTTGCGCCGAACCGCACCGACAGATTCGGTTCGCTTCGCGGCTTAATCGTCATGAACATGCCTTCCATTGCGTTCTCTGTGCGTTCATCCGAACCGCCCGGTGATGTAATCTTCCGTCTGCTTCGACTTCGGTGCGGTGAACATTATCTGCGTCGGCCCGGCCTCTACGACGCCGCCCGACCCACGGTCGTTCAGATTCATAAACATCGTGTAGTCGGAAACGCGCGCCGCCTGCTGCATGTTGTGCGTGACGATAATGATCGTGATGTCGTTCATCAGCTCGCGAATAAGCTCCTCGATGCGCAGGGTGGCGATCGGGTCGAGCGCGCTGGCCGGTTCGTCCATCAAAATCAGCTCAGGCTCAACCGCCAGCGCTCGGGCGAGGCAGAGGCGCTGTTGCTGGCCGCCCGATAACGCGACGCCCGGCTGGTCGAGCCGGTCGACGACTTCATCCCAGAGCGCCGCGCGTTTCAGCGCGCGCTCAACCGCCGCTTCCTTTTCGCGCTTCCCGATGCCGTCAAGCTCCAGTCCGATTGAGACGTTTTCCGCGATGGTGCGCGCGCGCAACGGATTCGGTTGTTGAAAGACCATGCCGATCCGGCGCCGGACATAGATGGGGTCGATGGCCGGGTCGTAAATGTTTGTACCATCGAGCAGAACGCGACCTTCGGCCCGCCCGCCCGGTACCGTCTCGTGCATCCGGTTCAGTGAGCGGAGCAGGGTCGATTTGCCGCAGCCGGACGGACCGATGATCGCGGTCACCTGCTTGCGCGGAATCGCCAGGTCGGTGCGCGCCACCGCCTCTCGCTGGCCGTAATAGAGGGTCAGGCCGTCAATCACCAGATGGGCGTCGACAGCGGGCGGCATTTGGATATTCGGATTGGCGGCGATCGCGGTCATGGCTGTCCCGTCAACGAGGCGAACGTGTACGCGTAAAGATACGCACCAGAATATTAATGCCGAGCACGATAACAACCAACAAGAAGGCGGCGCCCCACGCCTGCTGATTCAACACCTGGTATGGCTGCTCCGTGTAGCGATACGCGAGCAACGGTAACGCCTGCATTGGACCAAAAAGATCGTAGGTCAGATTGTTGTTCCCGAGCACAGTCACCAGGAGCGGCGCCGTCTCTCCGGCGGCGCGAGCGAAGGCGAGCAACACGCCGGTCGCGATACCGCTGAGCGCCATCGGCAGGACGATCGTGAGCGTCGTGCGCCACTTCGGGGCACCGAGCGCAATGGCGGCCTCGCGTGAGCTTTGCGGCACGAGGCGCAGGATCTCCTCGGTCGTACGGGTGATGATCGGAACCATCAAGACGACGAGCGCGATGCTCCCGGCGAACCCTGAAAAGCTCTTGACGCGCTGCACGATGAGCACATAGGCCGTGACGCCGCCGACGATCGACGGCATCGCCGATAGCACGTCGACGCAGAAGCGGATCGCCGTCGAGGCGGAATTGCCGGGGTATTCGGACAGATAGATGCCGGCCATGATGCCGATCGGCGCTGCGAGCAGGAGCGAAAACCCAACGATGATGACCGTGCCGACGATCGCGTGCAGCACGCCGCCTCCGGTCGAGGCGTTGCCGAAGCTGATCGGGCGGAAGGTGTGCGTCAGGAAATCGATGCTCAACGAACCGATTCCCTGCTCCGCGACATAGACGATGATGAGCACGAGCGGAACGAGTGAGATGATCGTGGCGAGCACCGTCAGTATCAGCATCAGCCGGTTGACCAGCACCCGTCGTCGATAACGCCGACCGACGAACCGTTGCTCCATGCTTACGCCCCCGATCCGGTGCGTGACACCCGCCAGACGAGCGCGCGTGCGATCGAGTTCGCGATTAAGGTGATCAGAAAGAGGACGAGCGCCAGGTAGATGAGGGCGCTGGAGTGCAATTCCGTATTGGCGTTTGGCAGCTGGCTGGCGATCAGCGAAGCGGCGGTGGTCGCCGGCTGGAAGAGTGACGCGTGTATCTTCGGCGTGTTGCCGATCACCATGGTGGCGGCCATCGTCTCTCCGAGCGCGCGCCCCAGACCGAGCATCATCCCGCCGACGATCCCGGCCCGCGCGTAGGGCAGTTCGGCATGCCGGATGACCTCCCAGCGGGTGGCACCGAGCGCCAGCATCGCTTCGCGCTGGCTATTGGGAACGACCGCCAGCACATCGCGCGAGATCGCCGCGATCGTCGGCAGAATCATGATCGCCAGGATGATCCCGGCAACCAGCAGCCCGCGGCCGACATTGACCGGCCCGGAGAAGAGCGGTAGCGCCGAGCCGACCGTTTTCGACAATGGAGTCGAGATATAGCTGCGGAAGAATGGGATGAAGACGAAGATGCCCCACATGCCGTAAACGACGCTGGGGATCGCGGCCAGCAGTTCGACCATCATGCCGATCGGCATACGCAGCTTCGCCGGACAGAGCGAATTGAGGAAGATCGCGATCATGACGCCGAGTGGCGCGGCGAGGAGGAGCGCGATGATCGATGAGACGATCGTGCCGTAGATCGCCGGCAACGCGCCAAACTGACCGCTGACCGGGTTCCATGCGCTTGTCGTCAAGAAGTGCCAGCCGAAGGCGTGGCGCGCGTCCGACGAACCGTGCCAGGTGACGGCGATGATCGCGCCGAGTAGAACGACGACCAAAACGGCAAAGAGCAGGGCGACGATCCAGAAGATCAGATCGCCATGCTGCAATTGCCGCCCGAGTCGATTCCGCAGGGAAACCGTCTGGATTTCGGTTCGCATCAGCTGCGCCTGCTCTCCCTTCCTTGCCTCATCTCATGCCCCGTTCGCGCCGAAGCGAAGACGACCGCTTCGGCGCCTTCGCGTGTTCGGTCGCATGTTCTACATCGGCGCCTGGAAGACGGCCGTGCCGCCTGCTTGCACTCGCTCGAGCTTCTTGATTTCGATCGCCCGAACGGGATCAGGCAGCGGCGCGTATTCCAGAGATTTCGACACCGTCTGACCGGCGGTGATGGCCCAGTAACAGAAATCGGTCAGCGCCTGTGCCGTCTTCTCGTTGTCGTACGACGGTCGCAGCAGGACCCAGGAGAAGCCGGTGATCGGATATGCCTGTTCGCCGGTTGGCGGATTGGTGATGAAGACTCGCAGATCGTCGGGGAGTTCGTTGATGAAGCCGACTGCTGCCGCCGATGTCGATTCGAGTGTTGGTAGGACGTAGGCACCAGTCGCGTTCTTGATCGCGATCTCGGGGAGTTTGTTCACGGTGGCGTAGGCGAGTTCGACATAACCGATCGCGCCTGGTGTTTGCTGGACCCCGGCGGCAACACCAGGATTCTGCTGGCCGCCGATCCCGACCGGCCATTGCACCGCCGTGCCGAATCCGACGTTCGATTTCCACTCGTCGCTCACCTTACTCAAGAAGTTGGTGAAAATCGCCGATGTGCCGGAGCCGTCTGCCCGGTAAACGACCGTGATCGGGGCCTCAGGAAGGCTGGCGCCGGGGTTATCGGTGGCGATGGCGCCGTCGTTCCACGTGGTGATCTTCCCCAGGTAAATGTTGGCGAGTGTTGGGCCGGAAAGTTGCAGTTTGCTCACACCGCTCAGGTTATAGGTGATGGCGACCGAACCGAGGACAACCGGAATATGCAAACTGCCTGGCGCTTGTTTCAGTTCGTCGTCGGTCATGTAGGCATCGGTGCCGGCGAAGTCAGTGACTCCGCTGATGAAGTCCTTTTTGCCTTGGCCCGACCCGACCGACTGGTAGTTGATCGTGACATTCGGCGCCAGCTTCTTGTACTGCTGCACCCAGAGCTGCATCGCCGGATCGACAAAGCTCGAACCGGAGCCGGTTAGATCGACCTTCACATCGCGCGGTTTCCAGTCCCCCATGCTGATCGGCGAGCCGTTTGCTACTGGGGAACCGCTGGTACCCGACGGGGTGGTCGCGCCGGTCGAAGCTGTGTTGCCGGCGCTCGCCGTTTGGGTCGAATCGCTGCCGCTTCCACAGGCGGCGAGGAGCGCGGCGATGGTCGGTACAGTCAGTCCGAGCATGCCGGCTTTGCGCAACAACTGCCGGCGTGAAATTCGACCGCCCCTGAGATCTCGAAAGAGCAGAGTCACATCCGACTCTTGCATGAAGTCTTTTCCCTTTCGTCATGGACCGAATTGTCCCGGTCCATCCAGACCAGATCGGACAGGTGATCGATCGTGTCCAGTGAAAGGGTAGCGTGCGAAGATTAGCGTTCGAGACACATTCGATTAACGCGAGTTAATAATGTGAATTTCGTCACGGATTGGCGCGAGGAAGCGAAAATTTGAAGGTGGCGCCGCGACCAAAGTCGTTTTCGACCCAAATCCGGCCGCCATGAAGCTGGATCATATGCTTGGCGATCGCCAGCCCGAGCCCGCTGCCGGAGGCCGCACGCGAGCGATCGGCTTTGTAGAAGCGCTCAAACACTCGTTCGACATCGCTTGGATCGAGGCCCGGTCCGCGATCCGCCACCGACACCACGATCTCGTCGCCGACGCACGAGGCGCCCATCGTCGCGTGACCCCGCCGTGGACTGTACTTGATCGCGTTCTGCATCAGGTTGACGAGTACCTGCTCGATGCGCTCGGCGTCAAACTCCGCGGCCGGAAGGTCCGGCGGGACATCAACGATGATGTCGACCTCTTTCAGGGTCGCCTGGGCCTCCATGCGCTCGGCTACGCGGCGGATAACGTCCCCGATCGCGCCGGGCGATGTGTGCAGCTCAAGCTGGCCTGCCTCCACACGTGAAAGGTGTAAGAGTTCCTCGACGAGCCGCACGAGATCGTCGACTTCAACCTCCATACGCGACAGGAAATCGCGCGCGACGGTCGGATCGTCGAGTGCGCCGTCGAGCAGCGTTTCGACCAACGCTTTGAGCGAGGCGATCGGCGTGCGCAAGTCGTGTGAGACGTTGGCAACGAAGTCACGACGCACCGCTTCGGTGCGGCGCAACTCGGTGATATCGCGCAGCACGACGAGTGTGAGCCGAGGTTCACCGGAGGGTATTGGATAGGAAAACGCCTGCACCCAGCGACGCGGCAGTCCCATCTCGATAATCGTCGTCATCGGAGCGGCATCAATTCGCGAATTCGATTGGCCCTCGCGCACGACCGCCGTCAGCTCGTAGTCGCGCAGGACTTCGGCGTAACTGCGCCCGATCGACGCCGCGCGTTTAATACCGACCATCGTTTCGGCGGCCAGGTTCATCAACGCGACGCGCCCCTCGGCATCGACGATGATGATGCCGTCGGCGAGATGTTCGACCACCGACTCCAGCCGTTTGCGTTCCAGATCGATCGCGTTGAACGTCGCTTCCAGTTCGTCGGCCATTTCGTTGAACGCGATCGCGACGTCGCCGAACTCTGAGCGCGACACCTCTTCTGCCCGCGCGCTGAGATCACCATGCGAAACGCGGCGCGTCATCGCAACGATCTCTTCCAGTGGACGGGTGGCGAGACGGGCAAAGGTGAGCCCGGCCATCAGCACGGCGATGCCGGCCACGACGAGCGCGACGATAATCCAGGTTTGGTTCTGATCAATGGCGGAGAGGGTGACAATGCCGAGCAACAAAAAGATCGCCGTAATGACGGCGATGAATCCGATCAAGAGTCGCTGGCTGAAGCGTACGCGCATCGTTTTTACTCACCCCGAAAAGCGATAGCCGACGCCGCGCACCGTTTCGATGAGGCGTGAACCGCCCGGATGGGCGTCCAACTTTTCGCGCAACCCATGGATATGAACGGCAAGTGTGCGGCTGTCGCCATAATAGTCGTAACCCCACACGTCGCCAAGCAGTTGCCGCGTTGGACAGACGTTTCCACGGTGGTTCACCAAATGCAGCAGCAATTCGAACTCTTTCGGTTTGAGATTGATGTCGTGCTCGCCGAGCCGCACGCGGTACGCGTCGACATCGATACTCAGATTGTCGATGGTGATGATGTTCGATATCGCTTGATTGCGCGCGACAAAATCCTGCTCGGTCAGTTCACGCCGTCGGAGCAATGCTTTGACGCGGGCGATCAACTCGCGCATGGAAAACGGCTTCGTCAGGTAATCATCGGCGCCGATTTCGAGCCCGACAATCCGGTCGATCTCGCTGTCGCGCGCTGTCAGGATGATGATCGGAACGCCGCTCGTGCGACGCAGGTTGCGGCAAACGTCGAACCCGTCCATGGTTGGGAGCATGATATCGAGGATGACCAGATCGGGCGGGGTCTCCTCTGCCAGCTTCAGCGCGGTTTCGCCGTCGGACGCTGTCGCGATCTCGTACCCTGCCTTCTTGAGGTTATAGGCAATCGTCGCCTGTAATGACGCCTCATCTTCGATCAGCAGGATCTTCGCCACATGCCTACTCCATGCCGTAACGATTGTCTAATGCTAATCGTACCAACCAGCGTCGGCCATCATACGCGCATGGCGGAAACGTAACCACGAGATCTGCTGAGGCGTCAGGTGACAGAGCGCAGGGTTCGTTCCAGCCTACAGCAATTTGCAGATACGTTGACCCACTGGCCCCCGGTAGGGGCAACCCCCCGTGGTTGCCCTGGTCGTGTGTCGTCACGTTTGCCCGCAGGGTACCAGGGCAACCACGGGGGGTTGCCCCTACGAAGGTTGGTCATTCAATGTGCAAACCGCTGTGAGGATCGTCAGCCGCGATTCGGGTCACTTGTTAGCATCTGGATAATTGAAGCCTGGTCGATCACGCGGTCTGCCGCTGGCGCGATGTCTGCGAGCATTGTGCCGGCTGGGTACGATTCGCTACGCGCGGGTCGGTTTTGCGGCGCTTGACCAGGCCTGGTCCAACCCATATACTTCCGTAGTTTGCGCACTCCTACGGAGTGCGTGAGCGTCCTTCAGGGGGCGAGATGTCATTACATGTGAGAACGTTGACCAACGACACGGTTGTCAATGTGGCGCAGATGCTCAAGGAACCGGTCGGCGCCGCACGCTCGCTCGACGTTCGTCTTGACCGGTTCGATTTAGACGCCGGGTTAACGGCCAACGATGTTGTGGCGAACATCCGGCTCACGCGCATAGAAACGGGCATACTGGCTGAAGGCGATATCAGTGGCTCCGTTGAATTGGAGTGCGTTCGCTGCCTCGACCGGTATATGCAAGCGTTTCGTGGTGAAATAGAGGGCGAATACCGGCCAAGTATCGATGTCCGGACCGGCTACCCGCTGGCGTTGCCCGAAGACAGCGATATTTTCGTGATTGACAACAATCACGAGCTTGACTTGAATGAACTCTTTCGCCAGGTCGCGGTTGTGTCGTTGCCAATGCGACCACTCTGCCGCGAAGATTGTCCCGGCATTCTGGCCGAGATGGAAGACGAGGCGGAAAGTTCCGATGATACCGACGAGCGCCTGGCCGTATTGAGCAAACTGCTTGAGGGCGAAGCGTAGCCGGCCGAAACCTGCACGAGATGCGCTGCTTATGAAGGAGGATTGATCATGGGAGCGTTGCCGAAGCAACGGACAAGCCGGGGGCGTCAGGGTAATCGCCGGCGCCACCACTATCTGAAGACGCCACAGCTGATGACCTGCCCAAACTGTGGTGAAAAGAAGAAGACCCATTTTGTCTGCCCCAATTGCGGCACCTACAAGGGTCGTCAAGTCATTGAAGTCGCCAAGCGAACACGGCCGCAGGCCGAGTAACCTGTCGGTTCGTTCAGTACGGGCGCCTCGCTGATCGCGTCGACTGTCGCGGAGCGCGGTCAAGCTGAGCCTCGGTGAACGGTCTGCCGTCAGAAAGGGACAGCCAGCATCGGTGCGAAACGCTGCAATTACCGGTTGGGGGATGTACATCCCCGAACGGGTTTTGACCAACCATGACCTCGAGCAATTTGTTGAGACGTCCGACGAGTGGATCGTCTCGCGCACCGGAATCCGCGAGCGGCGGCTGGCCACCTCGGCGGATACGACCGTCAGTATGGCGGCCTCCGCGTCGCGTCAGGCGCTGCGCGTTGCCGGCGTCGATCCGACGGACGTTGAGCTTCTGATTCTTGCCACTGATACGCCCGACAAGCTGATGCCCTCCTCGGCTTCCGTTCTACAGCACGAACTCGGCATCACCCGCGCCGGCGCCTTCGATCTCGATGCCGCTTGTGCGGGGTTCGTGTATGCGCTGAGTGTCGGAACGCAGTTTGTCCGCGCCGGGGTCTACCGGACGGTGCTCGTGGTCGGTGCCGACGCGCTGACGCGCTATATCGACTTTACCGATCGCGGCACCTGCATCCTTTTCGGTGATGGCGCAGGGGCCGTCGTTCTTCAGGCGAGTGATGCCCATGAGGGTGTCTTGTCGACCGTGCTCGGCTCAGATGGCCGTGGCGCTCCGCATCTCTACGTCGATGGCATCCGCCCGGCCGAAGTGCCGAACGGTGCGGTCGACAGCGTGCCGCTGCCGCATATGAAGATGAACGGTGCTGAGGTCTTTAAGTTTGCCGTCAAAGTCATGGGCGAGGCAGCCGTCGAGGCGATTGATCGCGCTGGACTGACACTGGCCGACATCGACCTGTTCATCCCGCATCAAGCAAATCTGCGCATCATCGACGCCTCGGCCCGGCGACTAGAGCTGCCGCGCGAAAAGGTGTTCGTCAATCTCGATCGCTATGGAAACACCTCGGCCGCGTCGATCCCGATGTGTATCGCCGAGGCCGCCGAATGTGGTCGTTTGCAGCCGGGGATGAACGTCGTACTGGTCGGCTTCGGAGCCGGCCTCAGCTGGGCCGCGAACGTCGTTCGCTGGGGCGCCACCGGAATTGGACAAGGGGAATAGTGTATGCCGGCAGCCGCCTGGATCTTTCCCGGACAGGGATCGCAACGCGTCGGAATGGGCCGTGCGCTCGCGGAAAGTGAGCCAATCGCCCGCGAGGTCTACGATCGTGTCGACGATGCGCTCGGCTTTGCTCTCTCCGACATCATCTTTTCCGGTCCGGACGAGGAACTCGTCGCGACACGTAACCAGCAGCCGGCCTTGCTGGCGACGAGCATCGCCTATCTCGAGGTGCTCAAGCTGCGTGGTCAGGTGCCCGACCCGCAATTCGTTGCCGGTCACAGCCTCGGCGAGTATTCGGCGCTCGTCGCGTCCGGAGCGCTCGACCTGGCCGATGGCGCACGACTGGTACGACGACGCGGCGAACTGATGGAGCAGCATGGACTTGGCGGGATGATCGCCGTGCTCGGTCTCGATGATCAGGTATTGAGCGAGATCGCGGCGCTGAGCGAGACCGAAATCGCCAATATCAACGCGCCCGGGCAGATTACCCTGAGCGGTCGCAGCGAGGCGCTGGAGCGGGCCACGCAGCTGGCGCGTGAAGCCGGTGCCCGCCGTGTCGTTCCACTGGCGGTGAATGTTGCGTTCCACTGCTCGTTGATGCAGCCGGTCGTCGCCGAGCTCAAGCCGATGATCGATGCTACACCATTCAATCAGCCATCCGTGCCGCTCATCGCTAATGTCGACGCTCGTCTGTTGAGCGAGCCGGATGAGCTTCGCGTTGAGCTGGCCGAACAGATCACGGCTTCGGTCCGCTGGGTCGATGTCATCCAGCGCGCGATGGAGCACGGCGTTTCGTCGCTCTTCGAAATCGGGCCGGGCAAGGTCCTGAGCGGCCTCGCGACGCGGATCGGACGCGAGCTTGAAACAGCCCACGCCGAGGCGTTCCTGCGTGACTGATGCGATACACGCCACCGGTCATTCAGAGCCACCCCGACGTCATCCTGAGCCACAGCGAGGGGTACCCGTTCGCGGATCCTCCTCTCCGTATCCCAGTGACATGATTGCTGGGGCAAGTCGAGGGAGATCCTTCGCCGCGGCTCAGGATGACAGGATTAGGGCTCTGAATACCGGCGTGGGCGACTGAGGGGAGGCGACAAGGATGAGCAGTGAGGGCGAAGTCAAGCGATCGGCGCTTATAACCGGAGCCAGCCGAGGTATCGGTCGGGCGACCGCCAAGCGGCTCGCCGTCGCCGGCTATCAGGTCGTCATCAATTATCGTGGTGACGAGCAGATGGCGAACGAGGTCGTGACCGAGATCACCGAGGCGGGCGGTGTCGCCGTCGCGCTGAAGGCGGATGTCAGCGATGCCGATCAGGTCGGCCAACTGGTCGAAGGGACAATCAATCAGTTCGGGCGGCTCGATGTGCTCGTCAACAACGCGGGGATTACGCGTGACACGCTCATCATGCGTATGAAAGACGACGACTGGGACGCCGTTCTGACGACCAACCTCAAGAGCGCCTATCTTTGCTCCAAGGCGGCAATTCGACCGATGATGCGCCAACGCTACGGCCGGATTGTCAACATGACGTCGGTTGTCGGAGTCGTCGGCAATCCGGGCCAGGCGAACTACGCCGCCGCCAAGGCGGGTATCATCGGCCTGACCAAGTCACTCGCCAAGGAGATCGGTTCGCGCGGTATTACGGTGAACGCGGTTGCGCCTGGTTTCATCGACACCCGCCTGACCGACGTCTTGCCGGATGAACTCAAGAAGCGAATTCTCGAACAGATCCCGACCGGAACGTTCGGCACGCCCGAAGATGTAGCTGAGGCGGTCGCCTTTCTGGCGTCGCCGTCGGCGAGCTACATCACCGGCGAGGTGCTCAGCGTCGACGGCGGACTTTTCATGGCGACATAGTTGGGCGAAGCGTGATACGAAAGCTACTCATTGCCAATCGTGGGGAGATAGCCCTGCGTATACTCCGCGCCTGCCACGAACTGGGCATCGGCTCGGTCGTCGCCTATTCCGACGTCGATCGTGATTCGCTGCCGGTGCGACTCTCGGACGAGGCCGTTTGCATTGGCCCCGGTCCGGCGTCGCGGAGTTACAACAATATTCCGGCGATCATCAGCGCTGCGCTGGTCACCGGCTGCGATGCCATTCACCCCG
This sequence comes from uncultured Thermomicrobiales bacterium, assembly GCA_937891245.1. Taxonomy (GTDB): domain Bacteria; phylum Chloroflexota; class Chloroflexia; order Thermomicrobiales; family Thermomicrobiaceae; genus CALAGB01. Next base: position 12,155 of record CALAGB010000084.1, read on the forward strand.
GCTACGGCTTCCTCGCCGAGAACTCATCGCTGGCCGAGATCTGTGAGGAATGCAACCTCATATTCGTCGGTCCGCGCCCGGAAGTGCTCTCGCAATCGGGCAACAAGTCGGTCGCCCGGCAGATCATGAAAAAGGCGAAGATCCCGATCACGCCCGGTTCGGAAGATCCGGTACTCGATGTTCAGGCAGCGCGAAGCATCGCACGTGAAATCGGCTTTCCGGTGCTGATCAAGGCGGTGGCGGGCGGTGGCGGCCGCGGTATGCGCGTCGCCTGGGATGAGCGCGAGTTGATGCAGGTCTTCCCGGTGGCGCAGTCGGAGGCGCAGGCCGCCTTCGGCAACGGCGCCGTCTACGTCGAACGCTACCTCGATCGTCCGCGCCACGTTGAGGTGCAGATTCTGGCCGATGGTCACGGACACGTGGTGGCGTTGGGCGAACGCGATTGTTCGCTCCAGCGGCGCTATCAGAAGCTAATCGAGGAATCTCCAGCGCCGAACATTTCGAGCAAGCTGCGTGATGGATTGCAGAAATCGGCCGTGCGCGCCGCGAAAGCGCTCGAATACACCGGTGCCGGTACGTTTGAGTTTCTGGTCGACCGCGAAGAGCATTTCTACTTCGCGGAGGTGAACGCGCGCATTCAGGTAGAGCATCCGGTGACGGAGTGCGTCACCGGCTACGATCTGATCAAATGGCAGTTGAAAGTCGCGTCGGGCGAGCAACTTGACTTTGGTCAGAAAGATGTTCGCCTGCGTGGTCACGCCATCGAAGCGCGGATCAATGCCGAAAACGTCGCCGCCGATTTTGCCCCGAGCTGCGGGCAGATCGAGGATCTCGTGTTGCCGGGTGGGCCGGGCGTGCGGGTCGACACGCATCTCTATACGGGCTACGTCGTGCCGCCGCACTACGACTCACTGCTGGCCAAGCTGATCGTCTGGGGGAGCGATCGCGACGAGGCGATTAATCGCCTGCATCGCGCGCTCAGCGAGACGATGATCTCCGGCGTCCACACGACCGTCGATTTCTACAAGCTGCTGATTCGCGATAGCGCCTTCGTCAACGGTCAGGTACATACCGGCTTGGTCGGCGAATTCATCAGCCGATCGCGCGAGAATAGCGTCCTGGTCCCGACCGAATAGCTCGGTTGACGGGCGAGGGCACGATACAATGGGACGAAGCGCTCGGGGGTGGGCCGTGGGGGCGGCCAACGGGCGGGAAGCGCAATCTGGAACTGCCTGAGTGGCGGGCTAACACCGACCAGTGCTGAGACGAGGATTCCATGGCGGTTGCCAATACACGACACCAGGCGCGCACGATCGCGCTGCAAGTCTTATATGAGTCAGACATCGGCGGGCATCGGCCCGAAGAAGTGCTCGCCCGCTATCTGGACGATGTTTCGGTCGCCCAGCCAGTGCGCCGCTATGTCGAACGGCTGGTGACTGGGTTCGTAGCGGAACGCGCACGGATCGACGGTGAAATCGGCGACGCGGCGACCGCGTTTCCGGTCGATCAACTGCCGGCCGTCGACCGGAATATTCTGCGTATCGCCATCTATGAATTGATGAGCGAGACGGATGTGCCGCTGAAGGCGGCCATCAACGAGGCAGTAGAACTCGCGAAGCGGTTTGGTGGGGACAATTCAAGCCGCTTTGTCAACGGTGTGCTCGGCACCATCGCGGAGGGTATGATCGCCGCTCGCGCGGGTAACGGCCATTAGGCCGTGCGTCCAGGTTCGCGCTTTGGTTTACTCCTGTGGTGCGGGCACGCGAATCGGCGGAAGTTGCCGCTTTCCGAGTGTACATGCATAATTCGCTGGCATTAGGGAAGGTCCATCTAAGACGGACTAGTAGGAGGTGGTTAGGGTGTCGTCCTCGGTCTTTGAGCGTGTCCAGAGCGTCGTATCGGAGCAGCTCGGCGTCGATCTGGACAAAGTCACCATGGAAGCGGAGTTCGTTCAGGATCTGAACGCCGATTCGCTCGACCTGGTAGAGTTGATCATGCAACTCGAAGAAGAATTCGGAGTCGAGATCTCCGACGAGCAAGCTGAAAGCATCGTCACAGTCGGAGACGCGTTTGAGTTTATTCAGGAGCACGGCGAAGGTAAGTAATCACGGCGCCGAGCGTTGAGCCGCTGCAACCGGCTCAGCCGCCAGACAGCGTCGGATGCGTGGCGCCGATGGTGTTCGGCGTCGCGTGCCGCCGGGTAGAACGGGAATCATGGTTAGCATCATAGACCGCGTTCGCGGTTCGAACACCCCGGAGCCGGTAGATCCAGGCCCTGAGACGTTTGAGGAGATGACCCTACAAGAGCATCTCCTGGAACTCCGCAACCGCCTGGTCTATTCAGCGATCGCGGTCGCGGTTGGATTCGTTATCGGGCTGGTTTTCAGCTTCCGGATGCTCAATCTGATCGAACGTCTCTCCGGGGTCGGGAAGCTCCAGGTTCTCGCACCGATGGAGTCGTTCGTCACGACCATGAAGGTGGCGCTCTACATCGGAATCGGCTTCGCAATGCCCGTTCTGGTCTATCAGATCGTGCGCTTCCTGGCACCGGGACTGACCCGCAACGAAAAGCGCTACCTCTATCGCGCGATTCCCTTCGTTTTCGGGATGTTCGTGCTCGGCGTGCTCTTCGCCTTCTTCATCGTGATTCCGCGCGGCCTGAAATTCCTCCATGGCTTTGGCAGCGGAACCTTCGATGCCAATTTCCGCGCCAGCGAAGTCATCTCGTTCTATATGACGTTGCTTCTCTGGGTCGGCATCGTCTTTGAACTGCCCGTCGTCATGTACCTGCTGGCGAAACTTCGTGTCGTCACGGCGCAGATGATGAGCGGTCTCCGCAAGTACGCGGTCATCTTGATCATGATCGCCGCGGCGATCATCACCCCGACGCCTGATCCTTTCAATATGTTCTTGATCGCGGCGCCGATGTACCTGCTCTACGAACTCGGCATTATCCTGGCGCGCTTCGCCTAGCGGATGAACGGCGTCGTACCTCGTGGGCGCTCGGTCAGACGCCGTTGAACTGAGCTGCCTGTCTGACAACCGCGACCGCTGCGTGGTGCGCCTCGTACCTGCGCACATCCGACGCGCGTCATAAATGATGGTCGAAGAACCAAGCGGACAATGCGTCCGCTCGTTTCGGGCGGTCATACGGATGCGCCGGCTGCTCGATCAACCGACGGTTAATGAGTCAATCGCCGCTTGTAGGCGTTCGGATTGATCGAGTGATGACCCGGCGGACGGCGGGAAAGGGCGTCGCCGATCGACCGCCATCAACGCCCGAGCCCCACTGCGACCAGTAACGAGTTGATCGCGCGTTGTCAGCGCTTGTTCGCTGATTCCAGACCCAGATCCTCCGGGCTGCTCGGGGTCACGCGGAGGGTACGTTCCTGGCGATAGGTGACCATGCCGGGGCCGGTGCCCTTGATTTTCCGGACATAGCGTCGTTTGGTGGCATCGACTTCAACCGAGGTTGAGGTGCGGGCGCTGCTGTACCAGGCGGCAAGCGCGGCGGCACGTTCGAGAACGGTTTCGTCCTCATCGCCCGCCCAGCGCACGATAACGTGCCCGCCGGGAACGCCGCGTGCGTGCAGCCATTCGTCGTCCGGGCCGGCGATATCGAAGGTAACGGCGTCGTTTTCAACCCCGTTCTGGCCGATGTAGATCGTGTCGCCTCGCGGTGTCCGATAGACGATCGGCTGGCGTCGCTTCGGGCGCTTCGGCCCGCGACCACCGCGTTGCGCGGCTGCCGGACGTCGCCATTCTTCCCACTCGGAGCGTGCTGCCTCAATGGCGTCGATCCCCTCCGCCAGGTCAGCCAGCGTTTGCAGCTGCTGGAGATAGTTCAGCTCGGTGCGCGCGGCGTCGGCCAACTCCGGTAAATTGGCGGTCGCTGATTGCGCTTTGCGATAGCGCTCGAAATACGCCTGAGCGTTGTCGCTTGGCGAGAGTGTCGGGTCGAGCGTGATGGTCATCCCGTCGACGCTCAATTCGGTCTGGCCACGCGCGATTTCGTGGATGTGCGCGTAGATCGCTTCACCTTGCTCCCGCCAGCTTTCGACCTGTTTGGCCCGTTCCTGCTCTTGCTCGATCGAGTAGAGCCGGGTCGCGGCTCGCTCGACTGCCTGTCCTATTTCGGCCACGAGGCGGGCTCGGCGTTGTGCGTGACGCACTGGTGCGGCATCGGATTCTTCGTCCGCCGACAGTTCAATCGCGCGTGAGATCGAATCAAGCGTCTCTTCCTCGCACTCCTCGGCGAACTGCTCCAGCCGGGTCGCGCCGTAGGCGACGATGCGCTCATCCTCGCGATAAATGCTCGGTTGCCATTCTCCGCTGGTGAGTGGCGCGAGCAGGCTCTTGATGGAGACATCGAGATTCAGCGCCAGTTCAGCATCCGGGGATGTACCGGTATCGAGACGGAACTGAACGTCGCGGGTGGCCCGAAAAACCGCCTCTCGGGCCATTTGTGGGCTGAATCCGGCCAGCCGATTGACGAGCAGCGTCGCGAGGTCGCGATCGCGTTCGTCCGACGCCACGAGTTCGGCGATCTGGCGACTGGTGAGCGTTCGTGGATCGAGCTTGGTCTGCGGTGGCGGCACGATATACGGGCGTCCCGGCAGGATCGGCCGGACGCGGCTCATGTCCGGCGTGACACGCTTAATGGCGTCGAGCATTTTGCCGGATTCGTCGACCAGGATGAGGTTACTGCGCCGCCCCATGATCTCTGCGATCAGATCGACATAGATGATTTCACCCTCATCAGTGTCATCCGCAGCGTCCTCGACCGGCTCGCGGTTCTTGTCCATAAAAAACCGCTTCGCTATACTGAGTCGGATGATCCGCTCCAGAGGGGGCTGCTGGATCGAGACGATCTGGCCGCCACGAGCGTACTTACGCAGGAGCAGGAGCATGGGGGAGACCCGGCTCGGATCAGCGCTCAAGCGGTCCGATGAGAGATAGAGTCGCGGATGCCGGCCGCTGGCGCTGGCAACCAGGAATTGCCGCCTTCGCTCGGCGTAGATTTCGAAGCCGATCGATTCGGCGTCGAGTTGTAGCACTTTTTGGATGTGGCCACCGAGAAGTCGGCGTGAAAGTTCATCAGCGAGTGCGGCGGTCGTCAACGTATCAAACACGAGTGCTTCCCCCCCAAACCGGGCAGAGCGATGCGAGTCTCGGCGATAGTGTACCGTTGCAGACATTCAAGAGGGGTGAGGTTCATTGACTGTCGAACCGAACGGCCACATCGCAGATGCATCCGACGCCAACGAACAACCGGCGATTCACATTGAAGGGGCGGTAGCCGTGGTCGACGACCTTGGCCTGAATGCTCAGGCGGATGAGCTTCTCGAGGAGCTCCGGTCGTTACCGAAGCCTCGCCTCATCGTTATCTCAGGACCGTCCGGCGTCGGGAAAGATACGGTAATCGAGCATCTCCGGCTCGCCCACCCCGACTTCGTTTTTGCCGTCACCGCCACGACGCGCCCCCGACGCCCCGGCGAAATCGACGGGGTTCATTATTTCTTTATGAAGCGCGAGGAGTTCCTGTCGATTCGCGAGCAGGGCGAGTTCCTGGAATCCGCGGAGGTCTACGGCAATCTGTACGGCGTGCCGAAGGACCGCGTGCGCAACGCACTCCACGCCGGCAAGACGGTCGTCGTCAAGGTCGATGTGCAGGGCGCGTCGTCAATTCGTGAGATGGTGCCGGAAGGTATCTTCATCTTCCTGCTGCCGCCTTCGATGGCCGAATTGATGCGCCGATTGCGCGGGCGCAAGACCGATGATCCCGCCGCACTCATGTCGCGCATCACCACCGCCTCGCGGGAGCTACGAGCGGTACGCGTCTTTGACTATGTCGTCTTCAATGAAAACGAGCGCCTCGACGAGACGCTCGCAACCCTCGATGCCATTATGACCGCCGAAAACTGCCGCATCATCCAGCGGAACGTGACACTCTAAGCGTCGCCGACCAGAACTTCTCCCTCGTTGTCAGCGGTTTCTACTTCTTCAACGCCTGGATCGGAAACATGCTGCAGCGTCGAACGATCTTCGACGCGGTCGGTGAAGAGAATGCCGTCGAGGTGGTCGATTTCATGCTGCAGAATGCGCGCCAGGTAGCCGCTCGCCTTGATGCGCACCTCACGGTCGTTTTCGTCACGCGCTTTCACCGTAACGTTCATCGCACGCGGCACGTCACCATACCAGTCGGGAATGCTGAGACATGCTTCCGGCCCGACCTGTCGACCACTGGAGCGCACGATTTCCGGATTGGCCAGTGAGAGCCGAACCTCCGGATCGTCGTCGTGTTCCAACCCTTCAGGAACGCAGATCACAATGACGCGGCGTAGGATACCGACCTGTGGCGCGGCCAGTCCGACGCCTTTTTCCACGACCATGCTCTCGTGCATGTCGTGCATCAGTCGCCGGATCTCATCATCAACGCGACGAACCTTGACGGCTTTTTGCCTGAGTCGAGGGTCGCCTTCCAAAATAACTTCTAATGCTGCCATTGATCTGCTTCCCCATGGATTGTCATTCGTATCGCGCGCTGTGCATAAGTATATCGCGGAATTCGCATGCTTCGTCTTGAGTTCAGACTGTTTCAGAGCAGATTGACAGGATCGACATCGATCAGCCAGCCGGGATCGAACTGGGTATATTCAGCCAGACGCAGAGCGTCGGCCCCCCGCAGCAGGATCTGCCACTGGTACGAGTTCCGCACTTTCGCCGTGAACGCCGGGGTCGGACCGAGCAGGTCGACGTGCTCCAGACCGAGTTCGAACGCTGTACGCGCGAGCTGGCTCGCCATCTCCTCGGCCGACGTCTGACAGGTCACCTCGTTGGCATGTCGGTAAACGAGCTTGATGAGGCGTCGGAAGGGCGGATAGCCGAGCTGTCGACGGCTGGCGATCTCCTCCTGGTAAAAGGCGTCGTAGTCGTAGCGACAGGCGGTCTCGATGGCGTAGTTCCCGGTCGAATACGACTGGACAACAACACGGCTCCCCGGTACGCGTCGCCCGGCGCGCCCGGCGACCTGCGTGAGCAGTTGGAAGCTTCGCTCAGCCGCCCGAAAATCGGGTAGGTGCAGCCCGGTGTCGGCGTTGATCACACCGATCGTCGATACGAGCGGAAAATCGAGCCCCTTCGCCACCATTTGCGTGCCGACGATGATATCGACCTCATGCTTCAAGACGCGCTGCATGAGCGAGCCGTGATCGACGCCGCGTTTCAACGCATCGCGATCCCAACGCATAACCCTGGCGTTCGGCAACATCCGCCTTGCCTCATTTTCGACGCGCTGCGTACCGGTACCGTAGTAGCCGATGGCCGTGCTGCCGCAGGTTGGACAGCGGCGCGGTGGTGGTTCACGATGACCGCAGCGATGGCAGATAATCTGACGCTTATCGCCGTGAAAGCAGAGTGGCACGTCGCAATACGGGCAGGTGGCGACATAGCCGCAGGAGCGGCATTGGATAAATGTCGATTCGCCGCGCCGGTTGAGGAAGAGAATCACCTGCTCGCCCGCATCGACGGCGCGGGCCATCTGCGCCTGCAAAGCGCGACTGAAGATGTGCGTGTTCCCCTGCTGCAGTTCCAGGCGCATGTCGACCAACTCGACGTCCGGCAGTTCCAGATGGACGCGTCGCGCGTCGTGCTCGGTCAGAAGTCGTGGACCGACGCGGTTACGCAACTCAAGCAGATCGATCTCGCCTGCCTGGGCGCGGAAGAATGTCCCGACATCGGGCGTCGCGCTGCCCAGCAATAGGACCGCCTCGTGTTGCCGGGCAAGATCGCGCGCGACCTGCCGCGCGTGATAGCGCGGCGGCATATCCTGCTTGTAGGCGTCTTCGTGCTCTTCATCAATGGCAATGAAGCCAATGTCGCGGAACGGCGCGAAGAGCGCGGAACGTGGCCCGACCACCACCGAAATCTGCCCGCTGGCGATCGCTCGCCACGTCTCGTAGCGCTCGGTGTCGCGCAGTCCGCTGTGCAGCACGGCGACGCGACCTGGGAAGCGCTCGATGAAGCGGCCGACCACTTGGGTCGCCAGACTGATTTCCGGCACGAGCATCAGCACCTGGCGGCCATGACTGAGCGTCCAGGCGGCTGCGCGCAGGTAGATCTCGGTCTTACCGCTGCCTGTGACACCGTGTAGCAGAAACTCATGAAATTGCTCGCGCCGCTGTGCCGCTACGACCCGCTGCCAGACCTGTGATTGTTCGGCGGTCAGCTGCACTCGCTGGCCGGTACTGCCGGAGATTGGCGGAGCGAAAACGGCTTGTGGTGCCTGGAAAACCTCGATCAACCCACGCTCCTGCAACGCTTTGAGCGCCGCTGCGCTGACGCCCGACCGTCGCACCAGGTCATCCCAGGCGAGCGCCGCTCCATGCGCGACGGCTGTACGGCGACGGATGACTTCAAAGGCGCGTCGCTGAGCGTGGGCCCTGCCGAAGTCAGGCGGCGTGCCGGGGAGCATGCGAATGAGTCGCGTCGACCGGCCGATCGAGGGGCGGTTGCGGACGCGCGCCGTTCGTTCGATCACGCCCGCCTGATCAAGCGCCGGAATTACGCTGGTCAAGCGACTGCCGAGCGCCTGCCGGGCCGCATCCACGCTCAATTCTCCCCGTTCAGCCAGAAGATCGGCGAGACGCTGCTGGGCACGCGTCAGGTTAGCTGCCTCGAGATCGATGCCGGGCTTAAGCCGCAGGTATTCGACGCTTCGTTGCGAAACACCAGGCGGAAAGAACGGGCTGGCGGCATCGAAGATCGAGCAGAGCGTCGTGTGCCGCAGCGTTTCAACGATTGCCCACTGACGTTCATGAAAGCGGAACTCCGGCTCGACCGGCGCGTGCACTGGCCGGGTCATCACTTCGGGCACGTCCTGATGGATGCTGATCGTCACGCCGAGCTTCAGCTCTTTGCGCAGCGGAACCCAGACCAGCTGCCGCTCGGTGATGCGCCCGATCAGCGATTCGGGAAGCATATAGGTGAACAGGCGGTCACGGTCGGCGAGTTGGGCATCGACCGCCACGTCAACATAGGTAAGCGCTCGCGTTGTCTCCACACGCCAATTTTACCAACTGAGGCAATCGCAAATCGCGCCCACCCAAACACAATGCGGGCGCGGATCCCCCATGGGATGCAGCGTACTACGCATTAGATTCCGCGTGCTTCCAGCGCAGAGAGCAATGCCGGCCCGTTGCTGAAGAGTGCCGGGCTGCCGCCGGAGTGAAGGAAGACGACGGTGTCGCTGGGGCTGAGCCGTCCCTCCTTGATGTGGCCGATGAGACCGGCCATCGTCTTGGCGGTGTAGACCGGATCGAGCAGGATCGCCTGGGTTCGCGCGAGCATATTCATCGCGTCGAGCGAGGCGTTGGTGTTGACCGCGTAACCCGGTCCGACGTAATTCGCGTCGATGCGAATATCGTGCGCGGTCAGGCGCGCATCGCTCTCCAAAAACTCGGCGGTCGCATTGGCTAGCGGCAAGACGACATCGCGCACCTCATCCTCACTGCCCTCGATCGCGATCCCCTGCACATGAAACGTCGCACCCGCGATGGCCGCGCCAATCGCCAGGCCGGCATGGGTGCCGCCCGAGGTGCTGCTGGTCGTATAAAGGTACGCGGGCTCGATCGCGAGGTCGTCAAACTGTTCCATCAGTTCGAAGACGGCGGCCACATAACCGGCAGCGCCGATCGGGTCGGAACCGCCATTGACGATGATGTACGGCTCTTCGCCCTGGTCGCGAAACTCGGCGGCGGTTTGTTCCATCATCGGATCGCGGTCAGCCTCGGTATCAACGAAACGGATCTGAGCGCCAAGCATTCGGTCGAGCAGCAGATTGCCTTGAATCGGCGGTTCCACTTCCGAACGATTGAGCACGAGCACACACTTCA
>CALAGB010000085.1 GCA_937891245.1 uncultured Thermomicrobiales bacterium
GAGGGCATTCGCAATTCCTTCGGCGCCGTGTGCGTGGCAGGCAACGTGGCGATCCCAGCGATGTGCTTCCTCAATGGCCGTCGCAATCTCTTCCGGACGGTACTGGGCCGCGCCCGGGTCCTGCCCCGGCGTCGCCATGCCGCCGGTCACGCCAATGATTTTGATCCAATCAACACCCTGGCGAATATGCTCGCGGACGGCCCGGATCACATCGTCGCGTCCATCAGCCTGGCGGGCGCGCGCGAAGACATGACCGCCGGTGGGCGTGAGTCCGAGACCGGAGGCGAGGATGCGTGGACCCGGCACCAGTCCGCCGGCGATGGCGTCACGGAGTTCGATATCGAGATAGTCGCGACAACCGACGTCGCGCACGGTGGTGAAACCGGCGAGCAAGGTGCGCCGGGCGGCTTCCGCCGTACGGAACGCCTGCATCGAGGCCGTTTCGCTCAGCCGTCGCGAGGCGGCATAGTCGGCGGTCGGCAAAACGTCGCCGCCCACGAGATGCGTGTGGACATCGATGAGGCCGGGCAGGAGCGTTTCGCCGCTCAGGTCGAGCACGGAATCCGCCTCGCCCAGCCATTCATCGTGCACCAGATCGATAATGTGATCATCTTCGATCACAACATGGGCTCTGTCATATACGTCCCCGAGTCCATCGATGACTCGTGCGTTGATGAGCGCCGTTCGGATCATTGCCCCACCGATCCTGAAATTGTGCGTTTGTGACCGTCGTCCGAGACGATCCCGGTTCTGCCGGTACCTTCTATCGTGGTCCCGCGACATCGGATCGATCGCGTGCTCAGTCACTCCGTTGTGCTGAGGGTATGCATAGTGATTGCGTACGAACGATAGAGGTTCGGCACGGGTGCTTCCACATTGATACACAATTGTATGCAACCATCTATTGAAGTGTCAAGCAAGGATGTGGCTGCCGGCCGAAGCCCCCGGCAGCGCTCCACGTTTTTGATCTTGGGCCGCGGGGAGAGGGGCAATCTCACTGGCCCTCTTCTGACTCTCCCCCGCTACCAGACAGCAGGGATACGGGCAAGAGGACCCGCTCGCGTGTACCCCTCGCTGCGGCTCAGGATGACAAGGGGGGACGCGGTGCCGTGCGCGTCGCGGTACACGCGGTACCGCGTCAGTGATGACCCGCCGCGGCTTCGGCGGCGCCCGGTTCCGGACTGCCGAAGACCGATTCGGGGTCGGGCATCGTGGCAAGCGCGCCGAGCGGGACCGGCTTGATCGGCGGCCGTGGGTGGAACTGCCCGATTTCCTGCGGCGATCGCCCCGACTTCTGTGCGATGTACGGTACAAGCACTTGCGAGCAGATGCGACCCTGGCAGAATCCCATGCCGCAGCGTGTGAGGCGTTTGACGTCGTTCAGGTCGAGCGCGCCTTCAGCGAGCGCGGCATCGACCTGTGCCGCGCGCACTTCCTCGCAGCGACAGATCAGGGTTTCCGAAGTGACCGGCTCGTTGACGCCAGGACCGGCGGTGTAGGTCGTATTGAGCATCTCGGCGAACTGACGACCACGATCGATCTCGCGTCGTGCATCGACGGCAAGCCCGGTGTATCGATCCACGGGGAGTTGGCCAAGGTCGTGGGCGATCGAAAGACCGGCGAGGCGGCCGGTCGCTTCGGCCAGATCGGCGCCGCCGATGCCACTCGTCTGGCCGGCGACGTAAACATCGGATGCCGAGGTGCGCATGCCGTCGTCGTGCGCGACGTACCAACCGCCGTACCGTTGATCAAACGCGGTTGTAGCACCGGCCAGATGGGCCAGCTCGGTCGAGGCGGCGAATCCGTAATGCAGGCAGATTGTATCGACCGGGAAGCGTTGCTCACTGCCGGAGATCGGCTGCCAGTCGCCGTCGATGCGCGCCACCACCGCGTCGCTCACATGATCGTCGCCATGCGCGGCGACGATCATATGCTGTGAAAGCAGGGGGATCTTGCGGCGGCGCAGCTCGCGATGATAGTCGAACGCCTGACGCATCCGCCTGGTTTGTGTGACGAACTTCCGCAGCTGGCGAACCGGGGCGCTGAGCGAGCTGCCTTCGACGACGGCGACGATCTCCCCGCCTGCTTCGGCGATCTCCAGCGCGATCTCCAGGAGCAGCGGTCCGGTGCCGGTGAGGAGGAAGCGCTTTCCGACGAGGATCCCCTCACGTGCCAGGAGCGTCTGCGCACCGCCGGCCGTCATGACGCCGGGCAGCGTCCAGCCGGGGAACGCGGCAATGCGTTCCACCGCGCCGCCGGCCAGCAGAAGAGCGTCGGCCTGCATTAGTTCGACGCGATCATCGACGTACAGCGCCAACCGGCGTTCTGGGAAGATCCCCCAGACAAGCGTATTCGGGAGATAGGTGACCCGAGGATCATCCAGCCGCCCGGCCTGTTCGGCGCCGGACTCCCGCAATTCGTCAATCTCCGTCCCGCGCGACAGGTCGGCGGCGGCCGTGAAACGCTTGTAATACTGGCCGCCGAGACCGTTCGATTCATCGATCAGCGTCACCGGCAGGTCGTTCTGAAGCAGCGCGTTGCAGGCCGCCATCCCGGCCGGACCGCCGCCGATCACGACGATGCGCGGCTGCGCCTCTCCGTCCGCTGGGTTATTCGGCCGCGTCATAGCGCATCTCCTCGTCCTGCCCTTCCGGTCGCACGATCATCCCCGGTGCGGCCGGAGTGACGCAGGCGCGCCGGTTCGGTTTGCCGTCGACGTTGACCAGGCATTCATAGCAGACACCGATGGCGCAGAGCATGCCACGTGGTTCGTGCTCAAAGCGCGTCGAGCGAAGCGTGTGGATATCGGACGCGATCAAGGCACCGAGGATCGTCTCGCCCGGGTAGGCGGTAATCTCCTGCTCATCCCAACGGAATGTGAAGCCATCCGAACGCGTGACACGCTCGCCACGAAGCTCTTCCAGGCGCATGCGATCTGCTCCTCTCTTCTCCTTCAGGCGACCGGAGTTGCCCGCTCGCCGACCACAAAGCGCTCCGGCCGGGCGACATCGATATTCACCGACAACGGCTTGCCCAGAATCTCTTCGGCGATGACCTGGCCGACCGCGGGGCCGTAGAGCATGCCGTTACGGAACGCACCGCCGGCGACGACGAAACCTTTGATCTGGCGCGATTCTCCGAGCAGCGGCATTTCGTCGGGCGTACCGGGGCGCAGTCCGGCCCAGATACGCAGCACCTGGACATCCCTCAGTTGCGGATAGACGGCTATGGTGCCGCGCGCCAGCTGACGAATGACCGCCAGCGTATTCTCCTTGTCGTGCCCAACCTTTTCGGTCGTGCCGCCGATCAGGGCGTTGCCCGCCCAGGTCTGGCGGAAAGAAGTGACGCCGAGGATGACGTGCTTGATGATGAGGGGCAACGGCTCGGTCACCATGACCTGGCCCCGCACCGGGACGGTCGGCGCTTGAATACCGGCCAGCGCGCTCACCTCTCCGGCCCAGGAGCCCGCCGCGTTAACGACCCATCTGGCGCGAATTGGTCCCCGCGAGGTTTCGACTCCGGTCGCGCGCCCGTCTTCGACCGTAATGCCGGTCACTTCGGTGCGCGCCATCATCGTCACGCCGAGCGCACGCGCCTTGTCGAGATACGCTTCGACGACCGCGAAGGGATAGACATAGCCGTCCATCGGACAAAAGGCGCCGCCAAGCACCGTCTCCGGCAGCGCCGGCTCGAGATCGAGCGCCTCTTCGGCGCTGATGTGACGGATGTCGACGCCGACTGCTCGCTGGGCTTCGGTCAGAGTGCGGCGTGCGTCGAGTTCAGCCGGGGTGCCGGCCAGTACCAGCCCCCCGACGCGCTGATACTGCACGTCCTTGCCCAGCATCTCGGGCATCTTCTCGTACAGGTCGGCGCTCAGCAGCGCGAGATCGAGCAGGAGCCCCGGAGCTTTGGTGGAGACGGTGATCAGTCCGACGTTGGCGCCGGAGGCCTCGCCGCAGAACTCGCCGCGTTCGACCATCACGACATCGGCGCCCTGTGCTGCCAGGTTATAGGCGACGGCCGCGCCGAAAATGCCGCTGCCGATGACGACGACGTCTGCCTCGTGCGGCAAGCTATGCGTCATCCCCCTCCGCTCCTTCCATGATGGTGTACCGCGATCGCCCGAAGATACCCTCATATTCGGCACCGCGATCGACCAGTTCGGTCGTTTGAATGTTCGCGGATAGACTCGCGCGCAAGCTGGCCGTCGCATCCTCGTCAATCAGATCGTCGCCGGTTAACACGACGCCATAGTCGGCGGCGGCGCGCTCGCGGCTCACCCGTCGCTCGAGCACATCGTCGCGCACCTGTTCCGGAGTGCGCTCCAACGGGGTACCATAGCCGGCTCCGCCTGTGGTGTGGATAAGGAGCCGATCGCCTGCCCGCAGATACAGCACCTCTTTGGATTTGACTTCGATCTCCTCGCCGGACGACCTGAGAAGCTGCGTGCGGCAGACGGGCGCCGGATGCCCGCCAAGGATTCCCCAGGGCGGCAACAGATGGCGGTCGCGCCGTTGCGAGAGCGTTCCTTCGCCGCGCAGCAGTTCCCATTCGGCGACGTAACCGAGTCCGCCGCGCTGGCGACCGGCGCCACCTGAGTCGGTCCAGAGGCGAATCGAACGTAGTCGGATTGGGTAATCCTGCTCGGTCGCTTCGACCGGAGGTGACATCATATTCGACAGGTCGGTATCGATGACGTCGATGCCGTCTTTTGTCGGCCGGGCGCCCATACCGCCAGCCGTCGGAACCCCGGCGTTGACGACATAGGCCCGACCGGTGCGCGGATCGTGCCCGCCGATCTTCATCGACGTGAGCTGGCCGTTGGAGGCAGCGTGGATGCGCTCGGGGATCGCCTGGGCGAAGCAACCGAGCAGGACGTCGACGACCCGTTTGATCGTCACGGTGCGCACGCTCACGGCGGCCGGCCGGCGCGGATTGACGAGCGAGCCGACCGGTAGCGTCGCGTCGATCACCCGGTAGCAGCCGTGGTTGTTAGGCGTCGCCGGGTCGGTGATGGCGCGCACGATGTAGTAGACGATCGCCATCGTCGATGAGGGCACGGAGTTGATCGAGTTGCGTGCCTGCCCGTCGGTACCGCTGAAATCGACGTGCATGTTCGAGCCGCGAACCGTTACGGCGGCGACGATGTGCAGCGGTCGTTCCCCGTCGAAGCCGTCGCCGTCGACGTAGTCGTGGAAGCGGTAGACGCCATCGGGAATCGCGAGAATGCTGGCGCGCGTCATTCGTTCGGCAAGATCGAGCAGGTCGACGAACGCCTGTCGCAGCACGGGCAGCGAAGAGAGCCGTACCAGTTCGACGATACGCCGGGCCCCGTTCCGCACGCACGAGATCTGGGCGTCGATGTCGCCGAGCACGATGTACGGTATGCGGACGTTGCGCTCGATCAGGCTGAGGAGCGTTCGATTCGGCTCGCCGCGGTCGTGCAATTTGAGCGGCGGGATGATCAGCCCTTCGGCGAAGATCTCGGTCGCGTCGGGTGGCGTACTCCCCGGTGTCTTGCCGCCGACATCCTGGTGGTGAGCCAGGCTGGCGGTGAGCGCCACGATCTCGTCATCGACAAAGACCGGCATGACGACAGCGATGTCCGGCAGGTGCGTACCGCCATCAAACGGATCGTTCAGAATATACAGATCGCCCGGCTGCATCGTCGCGGCCGGGAAGCGCGTCAGAATGCTCTGGACCGCCGGCAAAAGCATGCCGAGATGAGCCGGCAGTGCGGCAGCTTGCGCCATGGTTTGGCCGTTGACATCGAAGATCGCGGCCGACGCGTCGGCCGCCTCACGAATGATCGGCGAGAAGGCGCTGCGCAGGAGCGTCGTCTGCATCTCCTCGGCGATCACATCGAGGCGGCTGCGAATCACTTCGAGCGTAATCGGATCGACAGCGGTCGCGACGTTATCGCTCATGAATGCCGTGCCGGTTGGCCGAGCCGTGCCGCGTATTCGACGCCGCGATCGAAGACCCAGTTGATCGGCCCGCGTGTGGCGGCGAGGCGAGCGCGGCGCTGCTCAGTCGCACGTTCGTCCACGATTATGTCGATACCCTCCCCGCTGAACTCAACGCCATATTGCTCGCGCGCACCGGCCGGACTGACGCGCCGGTCGATGACGTCATCACGGACCGCGGCAGCCGGCCGGAGCAGCGGATCACCGTAACCGGCACCGCCGGTTGTATCGATCTCGACCTGATCGCCGGTGTGGAACGGCAGGACGATTTTGGACGGGAGCGCTCTCGTCGCACCGTTTTGATGCAGCGTGACGCCACAGACCGACGCCGGCAGACCGCCGTAGAGTCCCCAGGGTGCGAGGTCGTGTCGATCGCGCCGAACGACGAGTGTGGCGTCGCCGCGCAGAAGTTCGATACGGGCGTGATAACCGAGCCCGCCGCGGTAGCGTCCGGGTCCGCCCGAGTCAGTCCAGAGCCGGATTTCGTGGACGCGCAACGGCGTGTGCATCTCGACCGACTCGGTCGGGCGGTTCATCAGATTGGTGACGTCGGTGTCGATGACATCGATGCCGTCTTTGGTCGGCCGCGCGCCCATGCCACCGGCCGTCGGCGCACCGGCGCTAACATACGGCCGGTCGTTGAGTGGGTCGCGCCCGCCGATGTTCACCACGGCCAGATTGCCGCAGGAGGCGGCATGAATCCGGCCGGGCATCGCCTGGACGAAGCAGCCGAGCAGCGTATCGACGACGCGCTTGATCGTCACGGTGCGCACGCTGACCGCCGACGGCCTGCTCGGATTGACGACGCTTGACGTGGGGAAGATGATCTTGACCGGCCGGAAGCAGCCATCGTTGTTTGGGATTGTCGGGTCGGTGATCGAGCGGATGACGTAGTAGACCGCCGCACGCGTCGAAGACGGGACCGAATTGATCGAGCCGTGCACCTGCGGACTGCTGCCGGTGAAGTCGATCGCGATCTCGGAACCGGCGACCGTCACCGTTGCCGCAATCTTGACAAGCTCGTCATAGACGATCCCGTCATGATCGAGGTAGTCAGCGAAGCGATAGACGCCGTCGGGAATCGACTCGATCTGGGCGCGGGTCAGTCGTTCGGCATAGTCCATCAATTCGTCCATGGCCTGGAGTAGGTTGTCGAGGCCGTATTCCGCACAGAGTTTCACAATGCCGCGTGCACCCACACGATTGCAGGCGAGCTGCGCATCGACGTCGCCCATCATCGACTCGGGTGTACGGGTATTCCGCCGCATCACTTCGAGGAGCGTTTCGTCGAGCTTGCCCTGGTCGCTCAGCTTGAGCGGCGGGATGATCAGCCCTTCGGCGAAGATCTCGGTCGCGTCGGGTGGCGTACTCCCCGG
>CALAGB010000086.1 GCA_937891245.1 uncultured Thermomicrobiales bacterium
CTCCAGAAGACGGTGCCCCAGGCGTCGTTGAGCCGGTCGATGTCGGCATATTGCTCGCCGAGCCATTCGCGAAACGCTCGTAGCGCCTCGGTTGAGTACGACTGGTGTTCCGAAAGCTCGTTATCCGTTTGCCAGCCGACGACGACCGGATGCGTGCCGTAGCGTCCGGCGATGGCAAGGGTAATCCGTCGCGAGTGCTCGCGGTAGATTCGGCTCGAAACGTCGTAGTGGCGGCGCCCGCCGTGATCATGCCGCCGTCCCTGGGCATCGACGCTCAGGATCTCGGGATGCGCGCGTGCGAGCCAGGCAGGAGGCGCGGCGGTCGGCGTGCAGAGCACGATCTTCAGCCCGGCGGCGGCCAGCGTTTCGATCGCCCGGTCGAGCCAGTCCCACGAATAGACGCCATCGCGCGGTTCGATCCGGCTCCAGGCGAACTCGGCGATCCGGACATACGACAGCCCAAGCTCGCGCATCTGCCGCGCGTACGTATCCCAGCGCTCGACGGGCCAGTGCTCCGGGTAATAGCAGACACCGAGCGCGAAATGGCGTTGCTGGTCGATGATATCTGACATGTTCGCCCCTTTGTCATCGTGAAGGATCTCTCCTGTGTCCCCACAGCGCCGTATCCGGGAAACAGGGAAGAGATCCTTCGCTGCGGCTCAGGATGACATGGAGAGAGGTTTTCGTATAGTCATGCGATCAGGTCGGGCCAGATGGTGTTGATGACGCGTTCGGCATCGTGGCGGATGAGCCGTTCGGTGGTCGCCACCGGCGCGGCGAGCACACGCGGCACGAGTGTTCGCAGCAGATCGAGATCCGGCCGCACCGGGAAGGCGTCTTCGGCGGCGTAGCGCTCGATCAGGCCCGTCGGAAACTCGCCATTATTGACGACGACGGTGTCGACCCGGCGGCCGAGATAGCGATGGATCTCACGCACGTAGTCCGACGCGGCGTACCCGTCGGTCTCACCATGCTTCGTCATGACGTTGCAAATATAGATCAGTTCACCGTCGCAGGAGCGAATCGCCTCGGCTACATCATCGACGAGCAGGCAGGGGATGATGCTGGTGTAGAGATCGCCGGGGCCGATCAGGATTTTGTCGGCACGTTCCAGCGCCTTACGGGCACGGGGAGTCGCCGTGGCGCCCGGCTCCAGGAAGACTCGCTTGATCGGCAGGACCGGCCGATCGCCGGGGATGTCGATCGATGTTTCGCCGCGCACGATCGTGCCGTCGCTCAGTTCGGCGCAGAGCATCGCTTCATCGAGCGTCACGGGGATGACGTGGCCGGCAGTGTTGAGAATCTCTTCGGCGTCATCGAGCGCACCAAGCAAGTCGCCGCCGTTCAGATCCTGCAGTGCGTGCAGGATTAGATTGCCGAGCGAATGGCCTCCAATACTCCCGTTCTGCGAATCGGGGAAGCGGTAGCTGAAGATACCGCCCCAGAGCTTGCGTGAACGCGACAGCGCGACGAGCGCCTGACGGAGGTCACCGAGCGGGAGCGGATGGCCGAATTCGTCGATCAGGCGCCTGGAGGAACCGCCGGAATCCATCATCGTGACGATCGCCCAGAGGCCGGTAACGACTTTCTTCAGCTCGGACAGCATGGTGAACGAACCGGTGCCGCCACCGATACTCACGACTCGTTCGTTGATTTCTCTCCGCATCGGGCTCCTCATTTGATCCTCTTCGAACCGGCTGCTGTCTCACTCTACGCCAAACGCCCTCCTGCGTCAGCGGCCAGAAGGTCATGCGCCGGGACTAGACGGCGCCACGGTGGGCGATGATCCGCAGCGTGAATGGCGCCTCAAGCGCGGCCGGCAACAGATCATCCAGCGCCAGCACGGCGCGTCCCACCCCTGGTCGGATCGAACGCAGATACTCGCCGGGCGAGAGCCGTCCTCCAATAAGTTCCCTGACGGCGGTCGGGAAGTCGGTCATCCCACGGACCCAGCGGACTCCCGGTCGGGCGTGCATTTCGGACACCGGCAGGTGAAACGCGTGCCGCCACATCAGGTAGGAAAAATCGACGCCCGCGTGTTCACCGAGCGTGTGCCACCCCCAGATACGCGGATTGATGTCGAGCAGTTGCAACCGGGATGTACGCGGATCCCGTTTGAATTCGACTTCGACGAGTCCGGTTAGATGTGTGGCCGCGATCAATCTCCGACCCTCTTCGGCGACCTCCTCGTCCTCGATTGTCTCGACGAAGGTGCTCGCGCGGCCGAAATCCATTGGATACTGCCGGGTACGTCGCGCCGTGATCGAGACAACCACCCTGCCATCGTCGGCGAGCGCGGCGAACGAGAATTGCGCTTCCCCACCGCCGGGAATGATCTCCTGCACCATGATCGACTCGGGCGATGTGAACGCACGCGCCTCATCGTACTTCTGTATCAGCTCGGCGTGGTTGTTTACCGGCCAGGCTTTGGCCATGGTGAACTGGTTGAGCGTCGTCTTGTAGGCTGGTTTGAGAATCGCTGGAAAGACGATATCGAGGGTTGCCAGTTCGTCGCGGTCGGCCGGCCGCCAGGTGCGTGGATGGCTGATGCCGAGTGTATCGGCGAGTTCGTTTGAGAGTCGCTTGTCATACGCCCAGCGGAACTGTTCCCAGGGCGCGGTCGTCAAGGTGAAGTACTCAGCGAGTTCCTCGTGCTGTCGGGCCACGTAGGCGGCGGTTTCGTCGGCAGTCGGGAAGAGCGCCCAACCTTCGAGGTGGTAGGTGGCACTGAGATAACGGAGGTAACGGGTGTGGATGTCATCACCACCGTCGGGCCAAACCGCCCGCTGTTTTGTATAGCGTGAGCGGGTCGCCAGCCGGTGCTCGTCGTAGAGCACCCAAACCGGTATGCCATGTCGCCCGAGACTTCGGACGATGCCGAGCCCGCGGTAGTCGCCTCCGATGACGATGGCACCGGTGGTGGGCGTGAGCGGATGTGCCGCCGTTTGATGCGCGGGCGTCTGTAATGGCGCGCCGGCGACGGCGGTGTTGGGTTCCGCCTTCGCCGTGATACGCGTCAACTCGAGCGTCATCGAACCGCTCCGACACGATTCTTGAGCCGGCGAGCCAGCAGATCGGTCGTGAACCAGGTACCGGAGACGAAGCGCATGACGGGACTGTAGCTGATCGCGGCCGGCGCACCGATGAAGTGCAGCCCCGGAACAGACGATTCGAAGCCGCCGTGCAATGTTGGATAGCCGCCCTGTTGCTTGATCGAGTCGCGGATCGCCGGATCGAGGAACTCGTACCCGCAAACATCAACGCTGTAGCCGGTTGAGAGGAAGACGTGATCGAC
This sequence comes from uncultured Thermomicrobiales bacterium, assembly GCA_937891245.1. Lineage (GTDB taxonomy): Bacteria > Chloroflexota > Chloroflexia > Thermomicrobiales > Thermomicrobiaceae > CALAGB01. The sequence continues at coordinate 3,296 of CALAGB010000086.1, forward strand.
CGTCCGATCGCCGCCGTCACTCAGCTTCAGATGCAAGCCGTTGCCGTTTGGGCTGGCATTGATGACCGCTTTACCGGTCGTTATCTGGACATCCTGGAGCCGTGGCACGAGCCAGCCGGCTCCGGCCGGTCGAATGGCCCGGTAAGCGAGTGGCGGCTGCATCCGCTTCGGCAGACGGCGGAAGATCTCCGGCCAGGCGACGAGCCAGCTGAGCCCGGGAGGCCCGACATCGGTCGGCGAATACATCAGATGCTGCATTTGCTTCGGCAGGCTGTGGAGCTTGGCGCTGCGTGCCAGCCAGCGGATTTGTGATGCTCGTGCCAGCACTTCGACGTCGGCGCCATTTTCGTGCAGCAATGCGGCCGATTCCAGCGCGCTCTGCCCGCTCCCAATAACCGCGACGCGCTGTCCGTCGAATACGCTCAGATCGTCGTGCTCGATGGCGTGCGAAACGACGGTTGGCATCAACCCCGCGAAGACCCGCGGGCGATTGGCAAAGCGGTCGAGCCCGGTCGCGACGATGACGCGCCCGGCATGAATAACCTCGCCATCGTTGAGCGTGAGCGCGAAGCCGTTTGTCTCCCGCGAAACGCGCATAATCCGTCGCGTATCAAGATCGGGCAACGCCTGCTGCTGGAACCACTTGCCGTAGTCGATGAAATCGGAAATCGGGATCGGCCTGGCAATCTGCTT
>CALAGB010000087.1 GCA_937891245.1 uncultured Thermomicrobiales bacterium
CCAAAACCGCCGCCGCCTGACCGGCCCGGCCGTCACCAAAATCTGGCGATAGCTCCGTGGTCGGGCTCATACTGCTCAGCTTGGCGTCGATTGGACGATGACCGGCGATAATGTCTTCCTCGTACAACTCCGCGTCACTTGTAAGCTTCACCGAGGGCGACTACTTGGTCGTGTTAGCAAGCCATGCGGCAAGGTCCTGCTCAGAGCCAATTAGCCGCTTCGGTTGGACTGGATTAATCGTACCCGCGATGAGCCGAACGCCGCGCGATGCGAGCTTGCGCGCAAAGCACTTTGCTTCGGTTTCGTTGCGGAACGATTGGGTCACGCGCTGATATCTACCACCCGCTCCCGAGCTTGTCTTATCGAAGGAAACAAACCACGTGCTTTTCTTCATGCGGCTTACAGTTTTCAACGCGGCAAAAATCGCAGCTATTGCTGTGAGCAAATGTTGCGGCCCCAAACCGAGCCGAAGGTCGCAAACTGTTGCATCTCTCTATTCATCGGGCGATACCTTTTTGCGCTGTGGTTTTGATTTCGGGTTTGGCGACCGGATCGCGTCGAGACGAACGCAAAGGCGAGTATCAACCGGTGGCGCAATTCAATTCCGGACTCCATGTTGATCAAATCTCCAAAACTGTCCGGCAACCGGGAGCACCTCGTTCTCACGATACGTACTCGTGATGATGTTGTAGCAACTGCACGCCTTTTCCTTAAGAGCCGAACAGTCCCGTATCTGAATAACTCCACGCGACTTATAAATTAGTCCATATTTCTCGAATCGGATTAGCGATTCCGTAAGTCCGGCCCGGCGCACCCCAAGGATGACAGAGAGGCGCTCGTGAGTCACAGGGAGAACGGTGCCACTGAGCACATCGCAAGCAATAGATAGCCAGCACGCGAGGCGTTGCTCCAATTTATGGTGGACCGCGCACAGAGTTCTCTGCGCGCTCTCAACAATTACTGCGTGAATGTAATGCAGGAGACCTTCGCGAATCAGTGGGTGTTCGACCATCACGCGATGCATGTCGTCCACCCCAATTCTCAGTGCACTTCCCGAAATCAGTACAGTTGACTGATGCATAGAAGCCTTTGCGCCCAAAACAACCGCTGCTCCAATCACGCCATGCCGTCCCACGATCGACGTCTCGATCATGTTTCCTAATGTATGCGTCGCCGACGACACCAATCCGCTTTCGATAAAGTAGATATTCTTGATCGGCCTCCTTGGCTCCTGCAACAGATCTCGCTTCTTCAGAACGACTGACTCGAAGTATGGCCGGAGAGAAGCAAAGTCCACATTATCATAGTTTCTTAGAATTGCATTTTTAACGATCAGCTCTCTCGGGTGTTCAGAAATCATGACGCCCACCTATGGGTGCCATCGCGAATGTGGTCGTAATTCGGAGTGACTCAGTCGCTGGGGGCATGATGTTATTGCTCACGTGGCGAGATTAATCGACTGATTGTTAATCGCGGTCGCTATGGTCTTCCAACCATCGACCTTTGGGAATGGTGGATATGCCCCACGCCAGCAAGTCCCCAGAACGGCATTGCAGCCGGGTCGGAGGGAGTTGGCACGGTTTGCGTATTGATCCTCGTTTGAGTTCCTCATGCAGACGTTCGACGGCATTCGTCGCTCCAGCTCTGTTTCCCTTGGCTTGGCGGCAGGCGTGTGAGCGTGGAGAGTTGATCGCCGGTTTCTTCCAGGCTGTCCGCGACGCGTTGGTGTCGAAGCTTCCGTTTGCGAAGGCAGCCTTTGCGACGCTCGGCACTTTCTTTCGTCCGTGTTCGCGTGGATCATCTCGTCATAGTCCGCGGTGGTTCGTCTGAGCGATGGTTGATGCCGCCAAGAGAGGGATCAGCAACGAAGCCGTGAGAAGGCCATTTCTGCACATTGCCGCGCTCCTCTCATTCAAGACCAAATGGTGTTCCTCTCGAGAGTTCGGCCCCGGACTCACGCCGGTTACAAGTTCACCTAAATGTGAAGCATTAGCTGCGGCTCGTTATTGGACTATCGTCGCGAGCTCTAGATCAGGAAATATTTCACGGCTTGGCAGCCGCGCATGTTCAACATGAGGGATAGCCGCTTCGAAACGATGTGATAGGTCCCCACCATCACCGGCACCACAGAGAATGGCACCGTGGGGTAGTCCGGTCGATGGAGCGCGAGGCGGATGCTTCCGCCGGAGATGCAAGCGAAAGACCCGATCTCAAGCAGCACACGCTGGTTGAGAATGCCGCGGCGAAGCGTCTGAAACGCAATCGACCGCCATCAATATCCCATCATCTTGCGCGACGTCGAGACTTGTAAGCTCGACGGGAACGCGCCGGCCTATGACAGCGTCATGCACGTTCTTCACACTCCACTCGATGCTGGTGTCTATGCCCTCGGCAGAACCGCACAGAGAACACGAACCGTCGATGGGCGTGCTCGGAAGGTCAGAGGCTTCGCGAAGCCCGGTGAGTGGCCGTATCTTTCCTAAAGCTCTCGCCTCGGCCGTGAAGCCTCCGGCGGAGCATCGCCGGAGGCTTCGGAGGTTTAAATGAACTTTCGCTCTGTTCTCCTTTGCGGCTGGTTATCTCAGAAGACTCGTTGAGCACGGATCACGGCGGCGACGCTGTTCTGGTTTTTCAGCTCGTAGACAGCGGCCGGCTTGGCGACCGCGCCAAGCGTCGGGGCCGTAACTGTGCCTGAGTAATTCTGATCGAGCCTCGTCCAGTTTACATCAGCCGAGAAGGTCAGGTTCTTGACCGGGGTCCAACGGGTAATCAAACCGACCATTCCGATGCTGAAGTCGGGATTACAGGCGCCCGTCAGGGCGACACCTATCGGCGCCGCGCCGACCAAAGCGGGACTGGAGCAAATCAGCGCCTTGCCCTCACCACCGTAATTGGCCCGGGCATATGAGCCGTAGATCGCAGTGTTCCAGTGCGGATTCCAATTGTGGGTGTAAGCACCGTTGAAGCCCCAAGTCTTGACTGCATTCAGTTGCGTGCCTGTGGCCGCCGTAGTGCCGCCGTACACGGCATCAGCAACACCCGCGAACCCGAGGCTCTGGTACGCTCCGGGCAGCCCGGTGCCGCCATACATCGCGAACGTGGTCGGGAGCAAGTTCTGGAAGTTGTAGCGGCTTGCACCGTCCGTATATACGGCCTGGACGTTGATCACGTCGCCAGGACCGGTCGGGATGTTTTTGATCGACAAGGCCGCCTGCACTGCCCAACCCCACTTGTCGTCAGGGTGACCAGAGGTCTCAGTCGCACCATAATAGGCAACATGGTTGTCGTGTGCAGCAGCCGACAACTGGAACAGCCCCCAAGCCTGGTCAACTCGGAACTGACCAAGGATGTCGGGAGAGCGCGTGCCGCCGAAATTGTTCACGCCGTAGGCGCCGGTCACGATGCCTGCTGCCGTCGCACCCGACACGTTAAAGATATTGCTCTGGTAGTACCTCGTCGGATCTTGCGCCGAGATTGCCGCCGATATGCCGCTGCCGAACTCAGTGGTATAGGTGAACTGGTTGACGCCGGTGACGCTGTTAGCTTCACCAAAGAGCTCGAAGTGGTTGCCACCCGGGTAACCGGTCCACGGCGCATCGAAGATGGAAACCGCCTTACCCATCGTGAACCCGGCGAACTGGATGAACGCGTAGTAGACGCCCAGCGAACCACCAGCGATGTTGTCTCCCGTGTACGTGGTGGAGCCAGGAGTTGCGCCGGACCCAGCTAAACCACCCGAGGTCCAAGTAAAGTTCCCATCGAAGAAAGTGCGCAACACACCGTATTCGGTGGCCGTGCGCGTATCGATGTTCAGGTCTTGACGGGAGCGCCAAGTGTAGTTGTTGCCCAGGCGATTGTGAGCACCGCCAACGCCATTAAGCGTACCGGCGACAACGCTGTTGGTGCCCAACCAGGTTTCAACGCGCAGATAACCACCCAGCTTGATGCAGGTGTCGGTGCCCGGGATGTAGTAGAACCCGGCCCCATAC
>CALAGB010000088.1 GCA_937891245.1 uncultured Thermomicrobiales bacterium
GAAGTACATCCCCGCCACCACACGCAGGTAGAAGAATGCGGAAACGGGGCTCATCACCACGAGCACAACGGCGAGCCAGGTGAGGTTACTTTCAATCGCCGCCAGAATGACATAGTACTTGGCGTAGAAGCCGACGAGCGGCGGCATGCCCATCAGCGAGAGCATGAAGATCGTCATGGCAAAGGCGGCCAGCGGGCTGCGTGAGCCGAGTCCGGCGAAGTCATCGAGATCGACGCCGTGGCCGCGATGCTGCAGCCAGGTAACGACGCCGAAGGCGCCGATGTTCATGAACGCATAGGCAAAGAGGTAGAAGAGCAGACTACCGACGCTCCGGTCGCCGGCGGTAGTGCTGTTGTAGGCGGCCAGCGCCACCAGCATGTAGCCGGTATGGCCGATCGAGGAGTAGCCGAGCATACGTTTGACGTCGCGCTGGGCGACGGCGACGACGTTGCCGTAGACCATGGTGATGACGGCCAGAATCGCGATCAACGTCAGCCAGGTGTCGCTCAGCGGACCGAGCGCCTCGACCATGATGCGCGCCAGGGCCGCGAATCCGGCAACCTTCGGCACGACCGACATGTAGCCACTGACCGGCGTTGGCGCACCCTGGTAGGCGTCCGGTGTCCACATATGGAACGGTACGGCGGCGATCTTGAAGGCAAGCCCGACGGCGAGGAGCAAGAGCGCCAGCAGGAGCGACGGTTCGATCTTCGATTCGCCGCTGATCATCGGCTGCAGGCGCGTCGCGATCTCCGAGAGATTGGTCGAGCCGGTCGCACCGTAAATCCAGGCCATACCGTAGATCAAGATGGCGGTCGCGAAGGCGCCGAGCAGGAAATACTTCAGCGCGCCTTCGATCGAGGTCGAGCGATCGCGGGCGAAGCCGGTCAGCACGTAGACCGCCAGCGAGCCCATCTCAATACCGATGAAGATCATCAGCAGGTCACCGGCCGCGCCGACAAGCATCGTGCCGAGAATCGAGAGCACGAGCAGCACCAGGTATTCCGGCAATGGCATCGCGCCCGGCTCGTCGTTCCCCTGCACATAGGCGGTCGAGATCATGACCGACATGATGCCGGCCGAGAGGACGACGATATTAATGAAGAGCGAGAAATAATCGGCTCGGAACATACCGTTGAACGTCGTCTTGCCGGCACCCCAGTCGATCAGCAGGTTGGAGACGAGCGCGACGCTGAATCCGGCCATCGCGAGCCAGCTGAGCAGGTAGTGATTGCGCCGCGGCAGGAAGACGTCGCCGGCGAGCACCAGAATCGCCGTCCCCAACAACACCAACTCGGGGACCAGCAAGATCCAATCGGGCTGCACGAAATCCAACGCCACCCTGTTACTCCTTCACATCACACGACGACGCCGAGCGCCGGTGCGATCGCGGTTTCGTCTTATTGCGCAGGCTCCGCATTTAGAAGCCGCTCCCGCCGAACGGCATCAGAATCGCCTGCAGTGCCGGTTTCACGATATCAATCAGCGTCGACGGATAGACGCCGACCCAGAGCGTAAGGACCGCCAGCGGCGCCAGCGTGATGATCTCTTTCCAGTTGATATCCGTGAAGGTACGCGGATCGATGTAATGCGGATCCGAACGCGGATCATCGACTCCGGAGCCACCCATCACCGGCCGCAAGCGCTCTTCCGGCATATCAGGCGGGGCCGGCCGCAATTCCGGATCGTTCGCATCCGGTGGTTCGCCGGGGGCTCGTACCCACAAGACTCGCTGGAACATCCACATCATGTACCAGGCGGAGAAGATAACGATAAAGAGGGCGATGACACCGGCCCAACGATAGGTCTGTAAGGCGCCGAGAATCGACAGGAACTCACCGGCGAAACCGGAAAGTCCGGGTAGGCCGATCGACGCGAACATGAAAAAGCCGAAGAACGAGGCGTAGATCGGCATGTTGGTCGCCAGCCCGCCAAATCGACTGATGAGGCGCGTGTGGCCACGATTGTAGATCATGCCGACGATCAGGAAGAGCGCCCCGGTCACCAGACCGTGGCTGATCATGACGATCATGGCGCCTTCCATGCCCTGCGCGTTGAAGGCGAAAATACCGAGCGTCACGAAGCCCATATGGCTGACCGACGAATACGCGATCAGCTTCTTCAGATCGGGTTGCACCAGGGCCACCACCGCGCCATAGAGAATCGCGATGACGGACAGGACGACGATGTACGGCTGCCAGGAGCGCGCGGCATCGGGGAACAGCGGCAAATTGAAGCGGAGCAGGCCATAGCCGCCCATCTTCAATAGGACGCCAGCCAGAATGACAGATCCGGCGGTCGGTGCTTCAACGTGCGCATCGGGCAGCCAGGTGTGGAACGGCCACATCGGCACCTTGATCGCGAAGGAGATGAAAAAGGCGGCGAAGACCCACATCTGAAAGTTGTGACCGTAATGCCCCTTCGCTAACTCCAGGACGTTGAGCGTATGGATACCGGTTTCGTTGAAATACGCCTGATAGGTCGCCACGATACCGACCAGCATCAACAGGCTGCCGGCCAATGTGTAAAGGAAGAACTTGACCGCCGCGTAAATACGGTTGGCGCTACCCCAGATGCCGATCAGGAGCGCCATCGGGATCAGCATCAATTCCCAGAAAATGTAGAAGAGGAAGAGATCGAGTGAGACGAAGATGCCGAGCATACCCGTTTCGAGCAGCAGCATGGCGATCATGTATTCGCGGACCCGCTTATTGATCGGATCCCAGGATGCGATGATCGAAATGACCGAGAGCAACGTTGTCAGCACGATCAACACCGCGCTGATGCCGTCGACCCCCAACCGATAGGAGACGCCGACCGCCGGTAGCCAGCTTGCGACTTCGCTAAACTGCGGTTGCCCCGACGTCTGCATCGAAGGCAGGCTCGTGTCGAAATTGAGCAGCATCACCACTGAGAGAATAAACGAGGCGATCGATGCCACGAGCGCGATCCAGCGCGCCGCGCGCGGCGTGGCGCCCGGCCAGAAAAAGATGATGACCGCCCCGACCGCCGGTGCGTAGGTTATGAAGCTTAGAATCGGGAAGCCGTCCACTACGCTCTCCTACCGGCTACTGAAACAGACTGCTGCTAAAGACAAGGAACGCGCCGATGATGATGACGGTGCCAAGCCCGATCGCGAGCGCGTAGTTCGAGACCAGCCCGGTCTGCGCCCGCCGCCAACGTTCGCTGGTGTACGTCACCGCCGTCGCGACGCCGTTCACCGTACCGTCGATCACCTCGACATCGACCACGCGCCACATGAAGACCGACAAGAGATAGAGCGGGTGGACGATAAACTTTTCGTAGATCTCATCAAAATACCAGCGGCGGAACGCCAGATCGTAGGCCGGTCCAAGCCGCTTGGCCCATTCGCGTGGGCTGATCCGGCCGCCGATGTAGGCAAAGTAGGCGACACCGATGCCAGCCAGCACGACGAGTGTCGAGATGATCGCAAAAATGATCGTCGTCGATGTTGCTACCTCCACCGGCGCCTTACCGAGCGTGAAGGCCGGCCCGAGGAAGTCGTGAATCCAACCCTTATCCGGCGGCAGCCCGATGAGCAAACCGGCGATCACCGAGGGAATCGCCAGCAAGATCAGCGGCGCCTTCATCGACCAGGGTGGATCGTGCGGATGAACCTTGGTCGGGTCGAAGCGTTCGGTGCCGTGGAACGTCAGATAGACGACACGCATCATGTAGAGCGCCGTGCCAAACGCGGCGACCAAGCCGGCGATCGCGACAAATGGATGCCCCTCCGCCCAGGCGCCGACGATCGTTTCGTCCTTGCTCCAGAATCCGGCAAACGGGAAGAGTCCGGCATTGGCCAGCGCACCGGCCAGAAAGGTCCAATAGGTGACCGGCATGTACTTCCGCAGGTTGCCGTACCCGCGCATGTCCTGTTCGTCGTGCATGCCGTGGATAATGCTGCCGGCACCGATGAAGAGCAGGCCCTTGAAGAACGCGTGCGTGACGAGGTGGAAGATCGCGGGAATCCAGGCGCCAACGCCGAGCGCAAACACCATATAACCGAGCTGGCTCACCGTCGAGTACGCGATCACCTTCTTAATGTCGTATTGCGTGATACCGATCGTCGCGGCGACGACCGCCGTGACGGCACCGACGATCGCGACGACTTCCATCGCGCTCGTCGAGGCTTCCAGAATCGGGTACGAACGCGCCATCATGAACACGCCAGCGGTCACCATCGTCGCGGCGTGCATCAGTGCCGACACCGGTGTCGGACCTTCCATCGCGTCCGGCAACCAGACAAAGAGCGGGAGCTGGGCTGACTTACCAATCGCACCGATGAACAGCAGGATGCCGATGAGTGTGACCGTCGAGCCAGCGACCGACGGAATCTGCGCAAACACCTCGCTGAAGACCATCGAGCCGGTCTTGACGAAGATCAGCATGATGCCGATGCCGAAACCGACGTCACCGATGCGATTGACGATGAACGCCTTCATCGCCGCTTTCGTTGCTGAGGTTCGCTTGAAGTAGTAGCCGATCAGCAAGTAAGAGCAGAGACCGACACCCTCCCAGGCGAAGAAGAGCAGCAGGTAGTTGTTGGCCAGGACGAGGATCAGCATTGAGAAGATGAACAGCGGTAGATAGGTGAAGAACCGGTAGAAGCCCGTGTCG
>CALAGB010000089.1 GCA_937891245.1 uncultured Thermomicrobiales bacterium
CGCCGGTCGGCGACGGGCCAATCGACGGTGTGTCAGGAAGCGCAAGGCTGTCATCCCGAAGATCATCGGCCCAGGAAAGTGGGTGGTCCCATTGTCGCTTGGTTCGCGGCCCGGTCGGACCGTTGTATTCCCACGGCTCTCGCTGTCCCCAGCGCCCCGAGAAGAGCAACCAGGCGAATGGACCATTCGGATCAATTTGTTCGGGAATGAGGACAGGTTTGAGCGGAACGCGGGTTGACGGCCCGCTCGTATCGTCGCAACCGAACCCGGTACCGTTCTCGCCCCAGCCAAGAAAGACGTGTCTGGAAAAATACGTGGCGTGGGAACCAGCGGCCGGATAGATGACCGGATGTCCATCCTCGATTTGGAGCTTGACGGCGCCCCAGCCGGCGGTCTCACCGCCACCATGCTGAGCATAGGCGACAGAGATTGGTGTTTGATTCAATGCCTCCGCCGGCGTCGAGGCCGCGAATGTGAGCTGAACCATTTCCCAATCACCCTCATGGCGGTTATTGAAGTCGTTGAAGGGGTACCAGAGCCAATATTGGAGCGCGGCGCCGGTCTGCTCTGGCTCGGTGACGAAACGGGCGTAGGCAACCGGCTCTTTCCCGACCATCCATGTGCGATAGTTCCGCTCATATTCGCAGCCAGGGCTGAACGGATCACCAGGAAGGTCAAGATAGGCGTCGCTCTGTTGCACGGCAAGGTCAGCGGCACTTGGTCCAATTGCTTCTACCGAATCCTCGCCCAGGCCGATACTCAATCCCTGCCGCAGCGCGATCGCAGGATTGCCGAGAACAGTCTCAACTGGCCCGGGGGTGAACGGTTCACCGCTTTGGTCACACGGTGCCTGTTGGGCTTTGAGGTAGGCAACCGGCGCATACTGTGCCACGAGGCGCACAGTCGCCGAAGCGTCTGCTGCGACATCCGGCACGGGCAGCACACACAGCGCGGCCAACGCGAGGAGAAGCGCGGTCATCATAACGGGCAGAAGTGACGGACGAGCCGTAACCGGTTGATGAGCCATCATCATTTCAAGCATGACATGAAGGGAATCCCCGATGCGACGCTCGTGTGTTACGGTGTTCCGGCGTCGGTGAAATGTGAGACCACATCATCCCAGTGTAGCAGAGCGTCGAATCCCCCGATTTCAGCACACGCAATAGGGCGCCAGCTTCATTTCCTGCGCGGCCAGTGTCTTGCGATGGCAAGTTCCGGCTGTCGGCGTGACGGATAGACACGCTTGCGCTTTGTGTGCCGGCATCGAACGAACGCGGCCAGACGGTAACCAGACCGGTGAGGCGCGCGTCTTAACTGCTGGAATCGGCGGCGTTCGGGGTGAACATACGGCCTTTGTTATACTTCGGAGTCAGGCTGGGATGCCGATTGGGTCCAGTCGAAGGGGGACAACAGAGACCGTGGCGACGTCGACCCGCGGACAGGCTATCGTAGGCGCAGCGCGCGAGCGCCGGTTGCGAAGACAGACGATTTTCCAACGCCATCGCTGGATCGCCCCACTCTTGAGAATGACGTCGGACGCGATCGTCGTCTGGTTCTCCTTCTTGATCGCCTACTGGCTCCGTTATTCTCTGGAAATCGGCGGCGAGATTCTGCCCGGCTCCTCACAGCCGTTCAGCTTCTTTATCAGCAAGACGATTATCCTGGTCGTCGTCGCAGCGGCGATCTTTCAGCTGCGCGGCCTCTACAATTTGCCCCGCTGGACGAGCTTTCTCGATGAGGGCACGATCATCCTGAGCGGTGCCACCACGGCAATGGCCGTCGTGATCCTCTTCAGCTTCCTGCAGCGCTTTTACCCATCACGACTCATCTTCATCTACGCCTGGCTCATCATGATCGCGCTGCTGCTGCTCAAGCGGCTCATCGCCCGCACCGGGCGAGAGATGCTCTGGGCGCGCGGCATCGGCGTCGACCGCTTACTCGTCATCGGAGCCGGCCCGGCCGGCCGTCGCTACATGGAACACATCCTCAACAGCCCGCAGGTCGGCTACCGGCTCGTCGGCTTTATCGATGATGATCCTGTGGACGAGAGTTGGTCGATCGCAACCGAGCACCGCGTCGTGCATCCCGATTATCTCGGGCGGCTGGCCGCCATTCCAACCGTCGTGCAGGAACAGGACGTCGACGAGGTCGTGATCGCACTACCGCCGACAGCCCACGAGCAAACCCTGCCGATTCTGGAGCAGTGCCGCCGCGAAGATGTTTCCTTCACGTTGGTACCCGATCTCTACGAACTCGCCATCGACCGCGTCATTACCTACGAAGTCGGCGGGCTGCCGCTCATCCGCCTGAAAGAGTCGCGCATTCGCGGCTGGAACTATGCGATCAAGCGCGCCATGGATATCTCAATCGCCTCGGTGGTCGTGCTCGTAACGACGCCGCTAATGCTCCTGATCGCGCTCGCCATCAAGCTCGATTCACCGGGTCCGATTTTCTTCCCACAGGAGCGGGTCGGCAAAAACTGGAAGCGCTTCACGCTCTACAAGTTCCGCACGATGTACGAAGACGCCGAGAAGCGCAAGGCCGAATTACAGGCGGCGCACAACGTCGGCGACCTTCTTTTTAAGCTCAAGGACGATCCGCGCCGCACGCGCGTCGGCCGCTTCTTGCGCCGGACGAGCCTTGATGAACTGCCGCAGTTTTTCAATATCCTGCTCGGTGAAATGAGCGTCGTCGGTCCGCGTCCGCAGGTGCCGGCCGAGGTGGATAACTATGAAGAATGGCACTGCCGCCGGCTTGACGTGACGCCGGGTCTGACCGGCCTCTGGCAGGTGAACGGGCGGAGCGACCTCAGCTTCGATGAAATGGTGCGGCTCGATGTCTATTACGCCGAACACTGGTCGCCCTGGCTCGACGTGAAGCTGATCCTGCGCACGATCCCGGCCGTCCTCATGGCTCGGGGCGCCTACTAACCGGCGGACCGCCGATGGCGCTCGATCCCGGCCCGATCGGTTTCAGACCGTTATCGCGCGACGATCTTCCGCGCCTCCAGCGCTGGCTCAACACGCCGCACGTCTTGCAATGGTGGGATAAGCCAGGGCCGACGCTCGCCGAAGTCGAGGGAAAATACCTGCCGCGCATCGAAGGACGCGACCCGACCGACAGTTTCATCATCGAATACGCGTCGCGCCCGATCGGCTACATCCAGCGCTATCTCATTGAGGACTACCCCGGCTACGCCCAGCACATCGGACTCGATGAGCGTGCCGTTGGCATCGATGTCTTCATCGGCGAACCCGATCTCGTGCACCACGGCCTCGGCCCGGCGCTTCTCAAGCTGTTCCTGCGCGACCACGTCTTCGACCGCTCCGACATCGCCAGCTGCATCATCGGCCCCGCGATCTCCAACCGAGGCGCCATTCGCGCCTACGAAAAAGCCGGGTTCGTCTACGTCAAGACCGCCGAAATTCCCGGCGAAGACGAACCGGAGTATCTGATGAGAATCGGGCGGTACAAGGGGACGAAGTAGCGAGCGGGACGGCGGTGACGCTCGCCCCGCCGCTCCATCTACGCCTGCGGTGGCCAGTTCTCGTGTTCTTCTTTCGCCTGGGCCAACAGGTCGCTGTCGGTCATCAGGTCGAAGGCGGTGAGGGCCATCGCCTTGGAGACCTTGATGAGC
>CALAGB010000090.1 GCA_937891245.1 uncultured Thermomicrobiales bacterium
GGCCATCAAATGATGCTTGTTCGATCGGTGAATCGGACTCAGTGACGGTGACGTCTGGAGATGGTTCAGTCGATTTCTTCATTACTCGGAGGATAATACACCTCTTCGGGGCATTCCTCCAGAGCGATTGTGAAAATCTTATCGATCTGCATGCCAGATAAAGTGACGCGGTTGCGGATCGCCAAAGCCGTTGGTGCGCGTCAGCAAGCAGCGGTCGAGTCGGAATTCAAAGAGAACCTGTTCGGCGAGGTCGTCCGCGGAGAGCTCAATCGTCGGACGCTCATCCAGAAACTGCCGCGAGAGGGCAGCCCGCAGTTCCGCGTCTTCAATTTCTTCCGCGACACCGATCAGATAAAACGCATCTTCGTTGTCGTCGGTCGGATATGAATGAAGCGCGTAGCGAGGATCGCGGCGCAGATCATCGCATTTCGGCGACGGGAGAATGAAGCCGTACATGCCTTGATCGGTGAGCACGGCGCAGATCGGATAAAGGCGTGGACCGCCATCGCGCCGGACGGTCGAAAGGAAGGCAAGACCGACGCCAACCCGGTAAAGCAATTCCCGCCCGCCGCCGGCCAGTTCCGGTTCGGCCTCGCGGCACGCGCCCCAGGCGACGGCGCTTATCTGGATGAGACCTCCGAATGGGCCGCCATGTTCTTGGCTTGCTGGATTTGCTGAAGGTTTTTCTGCAACGTCTCTTCGAGCTGGGAGAGCACCTGCAGCGCGTAGCCGTCGACCTGGCTCATCGAGCGCTTGGAGCCGTCCTTCGCCTGGCGCAGAATCTCTTCGCTCCGCGATTTGGCTTCGTTGATCAGACCCTGTTCGTTCATCAGGTACTCGGCACGATCCTTGGCCGTCGCCAGGATCTTAGACGCTTCATCCTGTGCGGTGGCGATAATCTGCTGTCGCTCCTGAACCACGCGCCTCGCCTGCTTAATCTCTTGCGGTACGGACAGGCGCAGTTGATCGATGATGGTCAGGACTTCCTCTTCCTCGATCATGATGCGATTGCTGAGCGGCACTCGCATTGCCGAGGTAACGAGTTCCTCCAGGCGATCCACCAGTTGCATCATATCGGCGACATGTGCCGTTTGCGCCCCTGTTCGACCGTCACTCACCCTACGCCGCCTATCCTACTCGCGCACCATCGCGCCGAATCGCTCCGCCAACGCTTCCGCAACTGGTTCCGGAACCAACCCATGAACGTCCCCGCCCAGTGAAGCCACCTCCCGGATGAAGCTCGAGCTGACGAACGAATGCTGTGAACTGGTCATCAGGCAGATGACATCGATCTCTGGAGCCAGATGCCGGTTCATGTGCGCGAACTTGAATTCATATTCGAAATCGGACACCGCGCGTAGGCCGCGTACGATAGTGGCGGCTCCGACCAGGTGCGCGTACGCCACGCTCAGGCCCTGATAGATCTCGACGCGAATGTTAGGCACGTCAGCCAGCGCATCGCGCGCGAAGGCGCAACGTTCATCGGCGGAGAAGATGGGGTGCTTCGGCGCGTGCTCATCGCCCGCGTAAATCGCGACGATCAGCTCATCGAAAATGCGCGCCGCGCGTCGCGCGACATCGATATGCCCATTCGTAATCGGGTCGAATGAGCCGGGATAGACCGCGATCGTCGACACCTCATGTCTCCGTTTCTTCGTCTGATTCGACCTCGTGTTCGATAAGCGCTTCGTATATCGAAAAACAGCTGTCACCATGGCAGCGCCGTCGGAGACAGTGCAATGCACCGGCCGTCTCCGGAAGCTCGACGCGCGGAGAGTGTCCGATCAGGAGAATTGTCCCATCTTCAACCGCTGCTGACGAGCCCAATGTCGACATTGTCGCGACAATGTCGGGGTCGGCGTACGGGGGATCCATGATAACAAAGTCGTACGGTTGATGGACCCGTGCCAGAAACATGCCAACGCTGGTTTGGTTCACCCGTGCCTGCGTCTCGAAGCCGATATGGCGTAGGTTGTCGCGGATCACGTCACAGGCAACGCGATTTTGCTCCACGAAATCGACCGACGTCGCCCCGCGCGATAACGCTTCAATCCCGACGCTCCCGCTCCCGGCGTAGAGATCAAGCACTCGTTCCGGTGTGACGCCCAACGACGCCAGCATCGAAAAGGCCGCCTCCCGAATCTTATCCGCCATTGGTCGCGTGCTCAGTCCCGGCGGCGCCTTCAGCTTACGCCCGCGCGCGCTGCCGCTGATTACGCGCATAGAGGAACGTCTCGCTTTCGGCTGTTCACGTACTGGAATGCTGGTGAATCATGCCGAAGCCTCGGTCTCATCCTCAAGCGCGTTGAGCTCGAAGCGAGGATACGATCCGAACACCTTGAGTCGCGCCGTTCGTTCACGGATTCGCTCCAGAGCGGCGGCAATGATCGGGTCTTTGCGATGCCCTTCAACGTCGATCAAGAAGGTGTAGTCGCCGAGCGCCGATTTCGTTGGACGGCTCTCGATCTTCGTCATCTGGATGTTTGCTGTCGCCAGCTCGGACAAGACTTCGTGCACGGCACCGGGAATGTTCTGCTTGACGTTGAAGCAGAACGAGGTGCGGTCGAAACCGGTCTGTTCGGCGTCGTGCTGCGCCAACACAAAGAAGCGGGTCACATTGCTCCGGTTATCCTGAATATCGCGCGCTAGCACCTCGCCGCCATACAGCTCGGCCGCTCGCAAGGTGCCGATCGCCGCCTGCGTCGGGTCGCCCGCCTCGATTACGGCGGAAACGGCAGCCGCCGTGCTGAGCGCCGCCACTTTTTCGACATTCGGCAAGCAGCGCTCGAGAAAGCGGCGGCACTGACCGAATGGCTGAGGATGCGACGTCACCGACTTGATCTGCTCGAGTTTGGTACCCGGCACGACGACCAGGTTGTTTCGCACGGGCACCACAAGTTCGTTGCAAATCTTGAGATCGGTCTCGTGAATCAGCAGATCGAGCGTAAAACTGATCGACCCTTCAAGCGAATTCTCGATCGGCAGCATGGCCCGTTCCGTCAAGCCCGTTTCAACGGCGGAAACCAACGCCGGAATCGACGAAAACGGTATGAGCGTCGCTTCATCACGCCGCGCCTGGATGAGCGCCGCTTCCTCACTGAAGGTGCCTTCCGGTCCTAGAAACGCGATCCGCATCGGCCCTCCCAAGCGACGAAGTTCATCTGGTCGAGTATAGGTTGCATGGCTGTCACAGGTCAATGAGCGCGGCCCGGCGTGCGGCTCGCCGAGGCAAGTATAATTTCGGATGATGTAGGGAGCGGGCTGTGGATCGGCCGAACGTCGCCAAAGACGAACTCCGGCGGCTTTTTGTCGCTATCGACATTCCGGCGGATGTCAAAGAACGCGCGCTGGAGATGCGGCGGGCGCTCGAAGCGGATGGCTGGCAAGCCCGCTGGGTAAAGCCCGAAGCGCTCCATCTGTCGCTGCGCTTCTACGGGAATCAGCCGGTCGATTCCGTGCCCGGTTTGATTGAACGGTTGCGGTTCGCGACCGGCGCAGCGCACGCGTTTGAGTTGCGGACTGCCAGTGCGGGGCTCTTTCCGAACGCGCGACGTCCTCGCGTCATCTGGCTTGGGGTTGAGGATCATACAGGTACGTTGGCTCAGATCGCGACATCGATTGAACGCGAAAGTCGCGACTACGGTATCGATCCTGAGACGCGCCCCTTCCGGCCGCATATGACGCTGGCGCGCGTGCGACCGGAGGAGATCGCCACGATTCACGACATCTCACGCCATTTCGCCGGCTTTGAACGGCTGGCACCGCTTCGCTTTGAGGTTGACCACTGCTCACTCATTCGGAGCGAATTGCGGCGCGAGGGGCCGATTTATACCGTCATTGAGCGTTTTGATCTGGGAAGTTCATGATGATTGCCGTTTGTGGAGCGAACGAAGCAACCGAAGAAGAACGAACGCTCGCCGAAGCAGTCGGACGAGCGATCGCGACGGCGGGTTGTGCGCTCGTTTGCGGCGGTCGCGGCGGCGTCATGGCGGCCGCCTGCATGGGTGCGAAAGCCGCGGGTGGCACGACCATCGGTATCCTGCCGGGCAACGACCGGTCCGATGCCAACGAATGGGTCGATTTCGCGATCCCGACAGGCCTTGGCCAGGCGCGCAACGCGCTGGTCGTGGCCAGCGGCGACGCCGTTATTGCCATTGGCGGGGGCTTCGGAACGCTGTCGGAGATCGGGCTGGCGCTCAAGATCGGCAAGCTGGTGATCAGCGCCGGCAGCTGGGAACTCGATGCCGAGCGGCTGGCACGTTTCGGCGGCGCGGGACGCTACCGGCAGGTCGCGACCGCGGACGAAGCGGTCGCGCTCGCCCTTACCTGCGCTCGTCCGGATCTCCGACCACTGCAGAGCCCAGCCGGACACGGTTAGCGGCGTCGACAGCCCAACCGACGACCAACGCCAACCGTGAAAGGACAACCAACATGATTGCATCCATGGACCAACGTCTGAGCGATATCAACAAGCATTTCATCGAACTCGAGCAGATGATGGGCGATCCGTCCATCGCCACTGATCCCGAACGCCTGATGGCGTTGGGTCGCGAACGGGCCGAGATCGAGGATCTCGTGACCGCCTATCGCGAACTACGGGACGTCGAGCAGCAGATCGCCGACGCCGAACAGCTCAAACACGGCGATGACGCCGAACTGGCAAGTCTGGCCGACGAGGAGATTTCGGAGTTGAGCGGTCAGCGGGAAACGCTCGAAACGCGCATCCGCCAGCTGCTCGTCCCCAAAGATCCGAACGACGAGAAGAACGTCATCATGGAGATTCGCGCTGGCACCGGTGGGGAGGAAGCCGCCCTGTTCGCCGCCGATCTCTTTCGCATGTACGCCTCGTACGCCGAACGGCATGGCTGGAAAGTCGACGTTATGTCGTCGAGCGAGACCGGCATTGGCGGATTCCGCGAGATCATCTTCGAGGTACGCGGTCAGGGTGCGTTCAGCCATCTGAAATACGAGAGCGGCGTGCATCGCGTGCAACGCGTGCCGGTGACCGAATCGAGCGGGCGCATTCACACATCGACCGCGACGGTTGCCGTGCTCCCCGAGGCCGAGGATGTCGATGTCGCTATCAACGAGGGCGATCTGCGGGTCGACGTCTTCCGTTCCACGGGCCACGGCGGGCAGAGCGTCAACACGACCGACTCGGCCGTCCGAATCACCCACCTGCCGACCGGTATCGTCGTCACCTGTCAGGACGAAAAGTCGCAGTTGAAGAACCGCGCCAAGGCGATGGCGGTCCTGCGGGCGCGCCTGTTCGATATCGAGCAGCAGCGCCTGCACGCCGAGCGCTCGGGCATGCGGCGCTCGCAGGTCGGTTCGGGCGAGCGCTCCGAAAAGATCCGTACCTACAACGTGCCGCAGGACCGCGTGACCGATCACCGGCTCAAGCTGAGCTTGAGCAACCTACCCGGTGTCCTCAGCGGCAACATCGACGAATTCATTTCCGATCTTCAGGCGGCCGATGAAGCGGAGCGCCTGCAAGAAGAGGGCCTCAACTGAGCGAGTCGTTCCAGTCAGCGCTCCGGCACGCCACCGAGCGTCTGCGTGACAGCGGCGTCGACACACCACGGCTCGACGCCGAAGTCCTGCTCATGCATCTGACCAGCCTCGACCGCACGCAACTCTACGTCCGTCTTCCCGAGCCGTTGCCCGCTGAAACCAATGGGCTCTTCGCTGAGGTCATCGAACGACGTGCCGCCGGAGAACCGGTCGCCTATATCACCGGCGAGCGCGAGTTCATGGGGCTTGATTTTTATGTCGACCGACGAGTCCTCATCCCACGCCCCGAAACGGAGGGATTGGTCGAACGCGCCCTGAGCTGGATCGAAGGGCAGGATCGCCCCCTGCGTATCATCGACGTCGGTACGGGCAGTGGCGCGATCACTCTGAGCATCGACCGGCTCAGCCGCGCCGCCGCCCATCGGTTGATCATCGCCAGCGACGTTTCGCAAGAGGCGTTGGCCGTGGCTCGCCTCAACCGCGAACGGCTCGGTGCGTGCCGGGTCCAATTCGTCCGTGGCTCACTGCTCGACTGGGCGCGCGCGCCATTCGATCTGATCGTCGCCAATCTCCCCTATCTGCGTGACGATCAGCGACATGCAGGCATCGCGCGGGAACCGGATTCCGCTCTCTTCGCCGCTAGTTACGGATTCGCGCTCTATGCGGAGCTCCTGCGGCAATCACCGGCGTTGCTCATGCCCGGAGGACTCATGCTCTGCGAGATCGATCCGGATCAGCGCGATGCTGCGCTGGCTCAGGCACACGACGCCCACCCCTCCGCGATCATCCGCGTCGAACCGGATCTTGCGGGACTCGACCGCTACCTGATCATCGAAGGTCAAACGGCCGACCTCACGCAACAGAAAACGCCGCCCAGCGAACTGAGCGGCGTTTAACATCGCGTTTTGGGAGCGGCACGTCCTATGCGGCGCGTGACTCTTTGTGCATCGTGCGCAGGCAGCGCGTGCAGATGTTCACCTTGCTCGGCTTGCCATCTTTGTAGATCGTCTGCCGCTGAATATTGATCCGGAACATGCGGTTCGTCCGGCGCTTGGAGTGGCTCACATTGTGGCCGAAGCCGGGCCCTCGACCGCACATGTCACACTTACCAGCCACCGTCGCCCCCTTTACCAACAATCACACGCAAACGCCGATGCGTCTCAAAGTCAAATGCACAGAAAAGCGCGAGCCAACCGCCCACGAACTGGTAGCATATCACGCGCTCCAAACACGCTCAAGGGGGCGGGCAATCAACAACGGTTCGGTCGGTCCGACACGGTCCCGCGTTTCCGATCGAACGCAGGGTCGCAACATCGGCTTTCACTCCTGGCTCTCAATAGCCTCGTTACTCCCAACCAATCCCACCCGCCCGAACCCCTTCAGTGGGTTTCGTCTCCTCAGCCCGGCGGTTTAGCGCCGGGTGAACGACCGCCCACCATCGAGCGACCCATGCGTTCACCAAAACGCCGCCCGCAAAATCCCAGCCTTGACACCCCCCACCCGCACAGGTTGACTTATTTCATGAGCAGACCGCGCGACACCACAACCGCCGACCCCGCCACGCTCTGGCGCAAGATGTTCGCGCTTGAAGCGCGTAAGGGCTTCCTCGATTCGGCGGTCAGCGGCGGCTTCGAGCGCTATTTCGCCGGACAGAGCGCGGCAGCGAATGGTTCCGCCGAGCGGCTCCTGGCGCTGAAGCGATTATTTACCGGCTATGCACGGCTCGCGCCAGGTCAGCGTGAAGAGCGGATCGAGCAGGCATTGGCGCTGCTGAAATCGGCGCCACCACGACCGGAGACTCCTGCCAGCGAGGCCCGGCGGCCTGCCCCACCGCGCAAGACTGCGCCGCGCCGCACGGCTCCTCTGCCGCGTATCGAATCGCTCGACGATCCGGTGACGTTGTTGCGCGGGGTTGGCGAGGGGCGCGCACGACAGCTGGCGGCGCTGAACGTCCGCACCATCCGCGATCTCCTGCTTCTGCTGCCACGGATGCACAACGATTACAGTCGAGTCCAGTCGATCACCAGCATCCTCTTCCATCGCGAATGCACCGTGCGCGGCGAGGTCGTCTCGCTCCAGGAGCAACGAACAAAAACCGGCAAACCGCTGGTTGAGATGGAGATCAGCGACGGCACCGGCCGGGTGCGTGCAACCTGGTTCAACCCGTACATCGCGCGTCAACTGCCGGTCGGCAGTCAGGTCGCGATCAGCGGCCGGGTCGAGCAGCAGCGGGGCATCCTGTGCTTCCGCAATCCCGAATGGGAACTGCTCGATGAGGAGATGCTGCATACCGGACGACTGGTGCCGGTCTATCCGCTGACGAAGGGGCTGTATCAGAAACCGCTGCGGAATCTCACGCGCATGGCGCTCGACGCCTCGGTGCGACTGCTCCGTGATCCGCTCGATGATGAAACGCGCGCGCGCCTTCAGCTGATGCCACTGCCGCAGGCGCTCGAAGCGATGCATTATCCGGAGTCGCTCGATCAGCTACGTGTCGCACGCAATCGCCTCGCCTTCGACGAATTCCTGGTGCTCCAACTTGGGATGGTGCAGCGCAAGGTCGAGTGGCAGGCGGCCGAAGGGCACGCGTTCCGCATCGATCCACCATTGCTGGCGCACTTCCATGAGACGCTGCCGTTCCAGTTCACCGGCGCACAGCAGCGCGCACTCGATGAAATCCTGCAGGATATGGCGCTGCCCCGGCCGATGAGCCGTCTGTTGCAAGGAGATGTCGGTTCGGGGAAGACGGTCGTGGCCGCTTCCGCGGCACTCGTGGCGATCGCCGACGGTTATCAGGCAGCGCTCCTGGCACCCACCGAAATTCTGGCCGAGCAACACTACCGGGGACTCAGCGCGATCCTGGACACGATGCCGGAGCACGAGCGTCCACGGCTCGCGCTCCTCACCGGCAAGAGCACCAAAGCGGAACGTCGGGACCTCGATGAGCGTTTGAGCGCGGGTGAGATCGACCTGATCGTCGGCACGCATGCGCTCCTGGAGGAGCACGTCACCTTTCAGCGGCTCGGGCTGGCGATCATCGATGAGCAGCATCGCTTCGGCGTCGGCCAGCGGGCCGCGCTGCGCGACAAGGGCGCCAACCCGGATGTGCTCGTTATGACGGCGA
>CALAGB010000091.1 GCA_937891245.1 uncultured Thermomicrobiales bacterium
GCAGTTCCGCTCGCAATGGGTACATGTGCAGGTTGAACGGAGCGACACCCCCTGGACGTCGAGGATTGACGACGGGACGATCCTGCGGCTGCCAATCGCCCACGGTGGCGGGCGGTATTTCGCCGATCCTGAGACGCTGGCGCGTCTGGAGGAAAACGGTCAGGTCGTCTTCCGGTACACCGATTCCAGCGGAAATCGAACACCGGACGCGAATCCAAATGAATCGCTGAACGCGATTGCCGGTATTTGCAACGAACAGCGGAACGTCGTCGGTCTGATGCCGCATCCGGAGCGCGCGTTCGAAGCGATCATCGGCGGTGATGACGGAATGAAGGTACTTTCCTCGGTTCTGGATGCAGGAATCGCCGCGGTCGCCGGGCGCTAGCCGGGCACCGGACGAAGGAACGAAGAAGCTTGGTCGAAGTTACAGCGGAAGTCCTGGCCGAGGTCGCGCTTTCCCGCGACGAGTACGAATTGATCGTCGAGAAGCTCGGACGTGTACCGAACGCGGTCGAACTTGGCATGTTCGGCGCAATGTGGAGCGAACACTGCGGCTATAAGAATTCACGTCCGTTGCTGCGGCTCTTCCCGACGACCGGTCCCCGCGTGGCCCAGGGGCCGGGCGAAAACGCGGGTGCCGTTGATATCGGCGACGGACTCGTCGCTGTCTTCAAGATCGAATCGCACAATCACCCGTCGGCGGTGGAACCGTATGAGGGGGCGGCCACCGGCGTTGGCGGCATCGTGCGCGACATCTTCACCATGGGTGCCCGGCCGGTCGCGATTCTCGATTCCCTTCGCTTCGGTCCGCTGACCGAGGCGCGCAATCGCTACCTGTTCGGTGGTGTGGTCGGCGGCATCGGCGGTTATGGCAACTGCCTTGGGATCCCGAATCTTGGCGGCGATATATTTTTCGATCCAGCCTATACCGGAAACCCGCTGGTCAACGCCATGTGCGTCGGCGTGGCCGAACGCGATGCCTTGATGCGAGCCAAAGCCTCGGGCGTCGGCAACCTCGTGTTGCTCGTCGGCGCCGATACGGGCCGCGACGGCATTCACGGCGCGACGTTCGCGTCGGTCGATGATCCGGAGAAATCGCATCGCGGCGTGGTGCAGGTTGGGAACCCGTTCCTGGAAAAATTGCTGCTGGAGGCGTGCCTCGAAGTCCTTCAAACCGAGCATGTCGTGGCGATGCAGGATCTCGGTGCGGCCGGCCTGACGAGTTCGGCGGTCGAGTGCGCCAGCCGGGGCGACGTCGGCCTTGAGATCGATGTCGCGCTGGTGTCGCGACGCGAATCGGGCATGAGCGCCTACGAGGTGATGCTCTCCGAGAGCCAGGAACGGATGCTGGTCGTCGTGACGCAAGAGGGT
This sequence comes from uncultured Thermomicrobiales bacterium, assembly GCA_937891245.1. Taxonomy (GTDB): domain Bacteria; phylum Chloroflexota; class Chloroflexia; order Thermomicrobiales; family Thermomicrobiaceae; genus CALAGB01. The sequence continues at coordinate 1,372 of CALAGB010000091.1, forward strand.
CTCGACGAGGTCCGCGCGGTCTTTGATCGCTGGAGCCTGCATTCGGACGTCATTGGCACGGTGACCGACGATGGTCTTGTCCGCGTGCTGGACAACGGCGTTATCGCGGCCGAGATCCCGGCGACATTGCTGACCGACGAGTGCCCGACCTACACGCGCGAAGGTGTGGAATCGTCGCACACGATCGAGTTGCGCCAATTCGATCCATTGACGCTGCCCGACCTGGGGAGCGGCGAGACACCATCCGCACATGACGCCTTGCTTGCGCTGCTCTCGTCGCCGAACATCGCGAGCCGGCTGCCGGTGACCCGCACCTACGATTCGACGATCATGACGAATACGGTGATCGGCCCGGTGCAGGGCGATGCCGGTGTCGTGCGCATCAAGGGGACGGCGCGTGGATTGGCGATGAAGACCGATTGCAATCCGCGTTACTGCTTCCTCGATCCCTATCTCGGCGGCATGCACGCGGTCGCCGAAGCGGCGCGAAATCTTGCCTGTGTCGGTGCCGAAATCGTGGCGATCACCAACTGCCTGAACTTCGGGAATCCTGAGCGTCCGGAGATTTATTTTCAACTGAAGCGCGCCGTTGAAGGGATGGCTGCCGCCTGTCGCTCGTTCGAAGCGCCGGTGATTAGCGGCAACGTCAGTCTCTTCAATCAGTCGGGTTCCGAGGCGATCCTGCCGACGCCGGTCGTCGGCGCCGTCGGGGTACTCGATGATGTGTCGTTGCATGCGGGTTCGGCCTTTCGCGACGGACGAGTTGTCTATCTCATCGGATCACCCGATGCGACGCTTGGCGCCAGCGAATTCCTGTCGCGCGTGCACGGACGCACGGCCGGAGCGCCGCCCATGCTCGATCTGGAACTCGAATGGTCGGTACAGGAGGCGACACGGCGGGCGATTCGCCAGCGGCTCATCTGCGCGGCGCACGATTGCTCCGAAGGCGGGCTGGCGGTCGCGTTGGCCGAGTCGTGCATCAGTGGCGGCGTCGGCGGACGTTTCGATCTGAGTGCGTTGGCCGAGCGTGCTTCGGGGCGGCTCGACCAAACACTCTTCGGCGAAGCAAGCTCGCGGATTGTCGTGCAGGCGGAAACCGGCAAGGAACAGGATCTGGAAGCGCTCTGTCGCGAACTCGGCGTTCCCTGCCTGAAGCTGGGTACCACTCAAGGTGAATCATTTGTACTCTCCCCAATCGTGGACATCGCTCTCAGAGAGATCGAAGATGCCTGGACGAAACCGTTGGCATAGTTGGTCTTCGTGGTTCGGTGAACGTGCAGCCCGTGGTAGACTTGGGTTTGGAAACGAATTGATTTCGGAAGGGCAGCGCTGATGCCGTTCGACGAACCCCGTGAGGAGTGTGGCGTCTTCGGAGTCTATGCGCCTTCCGAAGATGTTGCGCGGTTGACGTATTTCGGCCTGTATTCGTTGCAACATCGCGGCCAGGAGAGCGCCGGGATCGCGACCGCGGACGGACAGAAGATGCGCATTCATACGCGCATGGGCCTGGTCAACACCGCGTTTTCGGAAGACGATCTGTCGCGTCTCGGCGGGCATATCGCCATCGGCCATACCCGCTATTCCACGACCGGATCCAGCTTGGCAAAGAACGCTGGTCCGTTCCTGGTGCACGGCGACTACGGCGATATCGCCGTCTCTCACAACGGAAATCTCGTCAATAGCGCGATTCTCCGGCGAGACCTGGCCGAGCACGGCGTGCAGTTCGAGAGCTCGACTGATACCGAAGCGCTTACCTGGGCAATCGGCACCAGCCCTGGACCGAACATCGCGGCACGGGTACGACGCGCGATGTCGCGCTTTATCGGTGCCTACAGCCTCGCCATCCTGACCGAAGATTCGTTGGTCGGCGTGCGTGACCCCAAGGGGATTCGACCGCTCTGCATCGGTCGGATCGACCACGGTTGGGTGTTCGCCTCAGAGACATGCGCGCTGGCGACAATCGGCGCCACCTTCGTGCGCGACGTCGATCCAGGCGAGATCGTCGTTGTCGACAGCGAAGGTATTCACAGCTATCCGATGCTTGATTGGGATGGCACGCAGGCCACTTGCATCTTTGAATTCATCTATTTCGCCCGGCCGGATAGTCAGATGATGGGGCGACGGCTCCATTTGGCACGGCAGCGCATGGGAGCCGAGCTCTGGAACGAAGCGCCGCTCGAGGCGGACATCGTTGTGCCGGTGCCGGATTCCGGAGTTCCCGCCGCGATTGGCTACTCGCAAGCATCGGGTATTCCGTATGCCGAAGGGCTCATCAAGAATCGCTATATCGGTCGCACCTTCATTCAACCGGATCAGCGTCTACGCGAACAGGGCGTCAAGCTGAAGCTGAACGCCTTGCCGGAAGTGCTGGAAGGTAAGCGTGTGGTTCTGGTCGATGATACGATCGTCCGGGGAACAACCAGTAAACCGCTGGTTGATCTCTTACGCCAGAACGGCGCGCGCGAAGTTCATATGCGTGTGCATGCGCCGCCGATCATGTGGCCCTGCTATTATGGGGTCGATATGGCGCGGCGAGACGATCTGATCGCGGCCTACAAGTCAGTCGATGAAGTTGGCGAAGCGATCGGCGTCGATTCGATCAAGTATCTTAGCCTCGAAGGGTTGATCCATGCGATCGACTTGCCGAGTGATCGCTTCTGCACCGCTTGTCTTACCGGCCGCTACCCGCTGCCGGTGCAGATGGAGATGGATAAACTGTCGTTGGAGCGCGTGTAGCGCATTCCGTACATCGCCATGGTTGACGAACGAACCGGCCGGTCTCTAGAATCGGTCGGTTTGATTGTGACTTTGGGAAGGAGACTGGTGCGTGCCTGAACCCAAGAAGACCTCGCTCGCTGCTCGCCATGAAGAGTTGGGTGGGCGGATGGTCGATTTTGCCGGGTGGTATATGCCCGTGCAGTTTACCGGGATCATCGACGAACACAACACTGTGCGGACGAAGGCCGGGCTCTTCGACCTTGGCCACATGGGCCAGGTTGATGTTCGCGGCAAGGACGCGCTGGCGTTTCTCCAGTATGTGACCACCAACGACGTCTCTACCCTCGATCCGGGCCAGGCGCAATACGCGATGCTGCTCCTGCCAACCGGCTGCCCGATCGACGACATCATCGTCTATCGACGCCCCGATGGAGACGGGTACTTCGTTGTCGTCAACGCGTCCAACGCCGAGCGCGATATCGCCTGGATGCAGCAGAAGGCGGCTGAGCGCACTGATCTCGACGTCAGCGTCGAGGATGTCAGTCCAGTCACCGGGATGTTCGCTATTCAGGGGCCGCTCGCCGAAGCGATCCTGCAGCGCATCACCGATGACGACCTGGCGAAGGTTGAGTACTTCAGCGCGATCGAAACGACGGTCGATCAGGTGCCGTGCATGGTCGCGCGGACCGGTTACACCGGCGAGGATGGCTTCGAGGTGTACTGTCCGATCGAGCAGGTCCAGACGCTCTGGGACAAACTGCTCGAAGTCGGCAAGTCCGACGGTCTGCGGCCGATCGGTCTTGGCGCGCGCGACACGCTGCGACTCGAAGCGAAGATGGCGCTCTACGGCAACGAGCTGTCCGAGGAAATCACGCCGCTGGAAGTAGGGCTCTCGTGGGCCGTCAAGCTCGACAAGGGTGATTTCATCGGTCGCGATGCGTTGCTCAAGCAAAAGGCCGAGGGTATTAAGCGGCGTCTGGTCGGCTTTAAAATGGTTGAGCGCGGTGGCGTGCCGCGTTCGCATTACGATGTCCAGGTCGACGGCAAGACGGTCGGCTTCGTCACCAGCGGCACCGCGTCGCCGACAATTGGTGAGAACATCGGCCTGGCGTTGATCGACAAATCGTATGCCGGTGTCGGCAAACCTTTGCAGATTATGATTCGGGGCAAGGCCGTCGGGGCCGAGCAGGTTCGGACACCGTTTTACAAGCGAGCAGAATAGGCGAGCGTTCGAGGGAACAGAGGAGGGTTCAACATGACCGAGATCCCAGCAGGACTGTATTTCACGAAGAGCCACGAATGGGCGAAGGTCGACGGCGATGAAGCGACGCTCGGCGTCAGCGACTTCGCGCAGAACGAGTTGGGTGACATCACCTATCTGGAGCTGCCGGAACCAGGCACGACAATCACGCAGGGCGAGCCGCTCGGCGTCATCGAGTCGGTGAAGGCCGCTTCAGACATCTACACCGCGCTCAGCGGTGAAGTGCTCGAGACAAATCAGGACGTCGTCGATTCACCGGAACTCGTCAACTCATCGCCCTACGACAAGGCGTGGCTCGTCAAGATCCGTATGAGCGACTCGGCCGAAGTCAACAACCTCATGGATTCTGAGACGTACACCACCTTCGCGGCCGAGCAAAGCGGGCATTAGCCACTCGAGTTGGTGCTGACGCCGCGAATGCGGAACAATTGAGACAGAGATCGGGAGCGGGCCGCGTGCCCGCTCGATCATTGTGACGCTCAGAACTCGCCCCCGCGGCTGCGAACGCTTTGGGCCGAGCGTGCCATGAGCTACCGAAAGGCACATCACCATGCGTAAGCCGCTCGTCGCCATCGTCGGGCGCCCGAATGTCGGGAAGTCAACCTTATTCAACCGGATCATCGGTGAGCGCCGCGCCATCGTTGAGGATATCGCCGGAACGACGCGCGATCGGATGTACGCCGAAGCGGAATGGAACGGCGTGCCGTTCGATGTCATCGACACTGGCGGACTCCAGGACGAGCAGGAGATCGCCGCATCCACATCGCTCGAAATCTCGGAATCGACCCAGCGGCAGGCGCTCTTCGCCATAGAAGAAGCGGATCTGCTCCTCTTTCTGGTTGATGGCGAGATCGGCGTGACCGCCGGCGATCACGAGGTCGCTGACCTGGTGCGCCGCAGCGGTGTCGATTCACTGCTCGTGGTCAACAAGACGGAGTCTCGCACCCGGCAAGACGCGGCCGTCGACTTTTATGAACTCGGGCTCGACGATCCGATCACCATCTCTTCCTTGCACGGCATGGGCGTTGGCGATCTGTTGGACGAGGTCGTGGCGCGCATTCCGAAGGTCGAGGTCGAGGAAGAGGAAGATCTACCAAGCATCGCCATCGTCGGTCGACCGAACGTCGGCAAGTCGGCAATTCTGAATGCGCTTGTCGGCGACGCGCGTCATATCGTGTCGGACGTCCCCGGCACGACACGCGACGCGATCGACACGGAGATCAATTGGGCCGGTCAGCGGATCAGGCTGATTGATACCGCAGGTATCCGGCGGCGTGGACGCATCGATAGCGGCATCGAAAGGTACAGCGTTATTCGGTCGTTCCGGGCGATCGAGCGATGCGATGTCGCCGTGCTCGTCCTCGATGCGACAGAGCCGTTCACGTCTCAGGACCAGCACGTCGCCGGATTCGTGGCCGACGCCAAAAAGGGCATCATCATTGTTGTCAATAAGTGGGATCTGATCGAAAAAGACAACAAGACGATGTCCGAGTTCATGGAGAAGGCCGGCGAGGCGTTTGAGTTCCTGCCCTACGCGCCGATTATCTTCACCTCGGCGTTGACCGGACAGCGGCTCGATAAGATCATGGAAACCGCGCTCAGCATTATGACGGAGCGAAGCCGCCGCGTACCGACCGGCGAGCTGAACAAGCTCTTGCGTGAAGTGATCGTGCGTCACGCGCCACCGACGAAACCCGGGAAATGGCTGAAGATCTACTACGTGACGCAGGCAGCGACCGAGCCGCCGACCTTCGTCTTCTTCGTCAATGCGCCGGAAAACGTCCACTTTTCATACCGGCGCTTCCTCGAGAACACGTTGCGCGCCGAATATGGTTTTACCGGCACACCGATCGTGATTCGGATACGCGGACGCGGTCCTGACGGATAGTCGAACGAATGCGCTATGTTACACTCGCCGCGGGGCAGTTGAACCCGACGTAACGCGAGAGAGGAACTCAAGAATGGATCTCCTTCGGTCGGCCGATTCGGAAATCGCCGACGCCATCGACTGCGAGCGCAATCGACAATTGTCGACGATCGAACTGATCGCCTCGGAAAACTTTACGAGCGCGGCGGTCATGCAAGCGGTTGGTTCAGTGCTCACCAACAAATACGCCGAAGGATATCCCGGCAAACGCTATTACGGCGGTTGTGAATGTGTTGACAAGGTTGAGTTGCTGGCGATCGAACGGGCCAAGCAGCTCTTCGGTGCCGAGCACGTCAACGTACAGCCGCACTCCGGTGCGCAGGCGAATATGGCCGCGCTCTTCTCGCTCCTCGATCCCGGTGATCGCATCCTGGGTATGAATTTGCAGGAGGGCGGCCACCTTACGCATGGCTTCAAGGTTAACTTCTCAGGCCGTTTCTATGAAGCGCACTTCTACGGCGTTGATCACGAGACGGAGCGGATCGATTATGACGCCGTGCGCGCGATCGCGCGTGAGGTGCAGCCGAAGCTGATCATCTGCGGCGCCAGCGCCTATGCGCGGATCATCGATTTCGCCAAGTTCCGCGAGATCGCCGACGAAATTGGTGCGACGCTGATGGCGGATATCGCACATATCGCCGGCATGGTCGCGGTTGGGCTTCATCCGACTTCGATCGGCGTCGCGCACATCACGACGACGACGACGCACAAGACGCTGCGTGGCCCGCGCGGCGGCATGGTTCTAACCGATGCGGAACATGGACCGGCGATTGATAAGACCCTCTTCCCCGGGATTCAAGGCGGCCCGTTGATGCACGTGATCGCGGGTAAGGCGGTCGCGCTCGGTGAGGCGTTGACTCCGGCTTATCGACAATACATCGAACAGGTGCTGGAAAACGCGAAGGTCCTGGCGGAGACGCTGCAAGGTGAAGGGCTGCGTATCGTGTCCGGCGGGACGGACAATCACCTAATGCTGGTCGACGTTTCTTCGCTCGGAATGAGTGGTCGTAAAGCGGAACGCGTGCTTGACAGCGTCGGCATCACGGCCAACAAGAACACGATACCGGGTGAGACGCGCTCCGCAACGCAAACGAGCGGCATCCGCCTTGGAACACCCGCGATGACGACGCGGGGCTTTGGTTCCGAGGAGATTCAGATCACCGGTCGACTGATCGCGAAGGTCCTGCAAAACGCCGATGTCGAGCCGGTTTTGGAGAACGTGCGCGGCGAAGTCGCCGAGCTCGTGTCGAGCTTCCCGCTGCCAGGTGTGCGCGCCTAGCGCGACGTCGAGGTGGCCACAGGTGGAGGGCGAGACGGATGGTGACGCACGGGGTTTATGCGTTCCTGGT
>CALAGB010000092.1 GCA_937891245.1 uncultured Thermomicrobiales bacterium
ATCGAGCACGGCCGTTAGGGTGTCGCCGACCAGGTTCACCGCGAGAATCGTTATCATGATCACGAGCCCCGGAAAGGTCGTGATCCACCACGAGGTCACCAGATAGTTCCGGCCATCGGCCAGGTCGCGCCCCCACTCCGGCGTCGGCGGGTGGACACCGAGGCCGAGGAAATTCAGCGCGGCGCCGGTGAGAATGCCCCAGCCGATAGCGGTCGTCGAGAGCACGATGAGCGGGCCCATCAGATTCGGCAAAATGTGGCGCGTCAGGATACGCAGTCGACCGCTCCCAAGCACCCGCGCCGCATCGACATACGCTTCATTACGGATGCTCAGCGTCGATCCCCGCGCCATGCGTACATAGACCGGCACGAGCGAGACGCCGATGGCGAACATGATATTAATCAATCCGGTACCGAGCATCGCGACAATCATCAATGCGAGCAGAATCCCGGGAAAAGCAAGCAGGACATCGACCAGTCGCATGATGAGCGAGTCGAGCCAGCCGCCTGCGTACCCGGCAACCAGGCCCGGCATGACTCCGAAGACCACCGCGAAGACGATCGCGAGCAGCGGCAGTCCAAGCGTATTGCGCGAGCCAATAATCACACGGCTCAGAATATCGCGACCGAACTGATCAGTCCCCATCAGGTGGTGCCAGCTCGGGCTATTCTTGGCGATAACCACATTCTGCTCGGTCGGATCATACGGTGCGATCTGCGGGCCGATGGCGACCAACACAACGAGGAGCAGCAGGATAACGGCGCTGATCAACGACCCCTTGTTGCGCAGAAAGCCGCGGATCAGGTTGGAGGTCGCTGATCGCCGTGCGCGAATCTGCGCGAATCCCCGATCGGTAGCAACGGAATCAGAGCTCATGACTCTCTCAGATACCTTCTACGAGAACCGAATTCTCGGATCGAGGAATGCGTACGATACATCGACCAGCAAATTAGCCAGGACATAGCCGGCCGCGGCGAAGAGCACGACCCCCTGCACCATCGGGAAATCCTTGGAGAGGATTCCGGTCACGATCAGACGTCCGATGCCCTGCCGGGCGAACAGACTTTCGATGATCACGGCGTTTGCCAGCATATGGCCGAACTGGAGACCGACGATCGTCACCACCGGGATGAGCGCGTTTTTCAGCGCGTGGCGTCCGATCACCGCATGCTCCACGAGCCCTTTGGCACGCGCCGTCTTGATGTAATCGTGATGCAACACCTCAATGAGCGAATGCCGGACGAGCCGCGCGATGATCGCGGCGTACCCCCAGCCGAGCGCCACGGCCGGCAACACCAGGTGTCGGATACCGCCCGTGCCGATGGCCGGGAAGAGTTTGACGTGCAATGAAAAGGCGAGGATGAGGAGCATCCCGAGCCAGAAGTTCGGAATAGAGACCCCGAAGAGCGAGATGTTCATGCTTAGCGTATCGAGCCAAGTGTCGCGCCGGATGGCGGCGATGATGCCGAAGATCAATCCGATCGCGATAGCGATGAAGAGCGCCGCGAAGGTCAGCTCCAGCGTGCTCGGCAGCTGTGCCAGGATCGCAGACAGGACCGATTCACGCGTCTGATAGGAGCGACCAAGGTCGCCCTGCAACGCGTTGGTGACGTAATCGACATAGCGCACATAGACCGGTTGATCAAGGCCGAGCTGATGGCGCAACGTTTCGACCTGCTGCGGCGTCGCGTTCGACCCTTGCAACATGATGGTGACCGGATCGCCCGGCGTGAAATAGAGCATCAAAAAGACGACGATCGAGACACCGAAGAGCGTAAGCAGCGATTGCACCAGCCGGCGGATCAAGAAAGCCTGCATCGCGTTGGGCGCGTTCCTTGTCTCTTTTGACGTGCCAGGCCGGGCTTCCCGCCAGCTCAGCCCGGCACGCTCGAATCGCTCCTAGTGGCGGGCGATGCTACTTCGCAGTGACGTTGTAGAAAAACGGGAAACCGTTGACCGTATAACGGAAGCCCTTGACGCTCTTCTTCGCGGCCAGCACCACCGCCTTGTAGTAGATCGGGATCATGACCGCGTCGTTCATGATCTTCTTGTTCAGTTCAATGTAGATCGGCGCGCGTTTTGCCGGGTCGGACTCCTGTTGCCCCTCGTTGATCATCTTGTCGACATCGGCGTTGCTGTAGTGCATCCAATTGAACGTGCTGATCGCCTCGGTCGAATAGATCGAATTCGCAAACGACGGATCGACGGCGTAGAAGAAGAACGGAGCGAGATTATGATCACCACGGTGCAGCGTGTCCTGCACCGCCGGAAACGACTGCTCCGTGATGTTCATCTTAATGCCGACATCTTTGAACTGCGCTTGCATCAACTGGGAGATGCCGTCGAAGCCAAAGCCGGAGAGATTGATGAAGAGCACTTCGAGCGCTTTGCCGTCTTTGCTGCGCATCCCATCTGAACCGGCCTTCCAACCGGCGTCTTCGAGGAGTTGCTTGGCTTTGTCCGGGTCGAACGTGTAGATCGACTCCAGGCTCTTATCGAAGCCGAGCGTCGTGGGGTCGACCGGCGCGAACGCCGGTTCGTAGACGCCGGTGAAGAGCGTATCGACGATCGATTTCTTGTCGGTGGCGAACTCCATCGCCTGGCGCACCGCAAGCTCGTCGGTTGGTGCCTTGGTGACATTGATCATGATGTCGTACGGCATGCCGGTCGTCTTGATCTTGAGCCCCTGGAAGTCCCCGTTGCTGGTCAGGCGATTGAAGTCGTCCGGAGTCAACTCCTCGGTCATATCGACTTCCCCGTTTTGAAGCGTCACACCGCGAGTCGACGCCTCGGGGATGATCTGGAAGACGATCTCGTCGAGGTAAGCAGCACCGTTGCGCCCGAACGGCGACGGCGCCCAGTTGTAATCAGGGTTCTTGACGATCGTGACGTGGTCCTGCTTGATCCACTCTTTGAACATAAACGGTCCGGTGCCAACCGGATGGGATCCGACATCGGCGCCATATTTTTGCAACGAGGAGGGGGAAACAGGTGCCAGGCTGATTCCGGAAACCGCGTTCAGGAAACCGCCATTCGCCACCTTGAAGGTCACCTTGACCGTCGATTCGTCGACCGCCTCTGTACTGCCATAGCTGTCACCGGGATTGAGACTGCCGAGTGCCGAGAGCGACTTGCTCGCCGGATCCATGATGTGCCCAAAGGTCGCCTTAACGGCGGCCGCGTTGAACGGGTCACCATCGTGGAACTTGACACCGGTCTGGAGTGTAAAGGTGAAGGTCGTTGCGTCCGGGCTGATATCCCACTTCGTGGCGAGACCAGGGTAATAAGGCTGATCGGTCTCCTGCATCGCATAGACAAGCGTGTCGAAGAGGTTGATATCAATCTTGCTCGTCGCGATCAGGCCGCTAACGCCCGGATCGAGCGTGTCCGGATTCTGCCAGATGCCGTAGATCAGCTTGCCGCCCGGCTCACCGGCCGGCGCCTGCGTCGATGCGCCGCCGGCGGACGGCGATGCGGCCCCCGACGACGAACTACTACTCGTGCCGCTCGCACTGCTGCTCGCGGCGGTCGTCGTATCGTCTGAGCCACCACAGGCTGCCAGGATCCCGGCCAGAACCGTGGCACCACCGACGGCGCCGCCAATACGTAGCAGACTGCGACGACTGAGCCGCGCCCCTACGACAGCCTGAATACCATCGGTTTTCATTCGGATAAACCACCCCTCCCACAACTCCGCTGATTGTCCGCATCTTGAATGGACATCATCCCTGCCCGCACATCCTAATGCGAGGCTGGTAAGGCCGTCAATCACTTTGTCCAACAATCCACGTGATTTCCCGTGGCACTTGCTCGACGCCGCTCTCGGAATTCTCGAATTCACCGCATACTGTCATAAAATTGCGACCAGATGTCCACTGGCAGCATCAACGAAGCAGGAGGCGAGATGTACCTGACGAGACATCCGGTAGCGGACGGAGCGGCCTGGGCACGTGATGGTGAGATTCTGCCGGGCACGTTCAATCTCGGCGAATGGCTGGCACAACCGGCGAGTGAGGCGACCGCACAGCTAGCGGGCAGTCCGGTCGCTGTCTCCGCACCGACCGGATTGCTCGCACCGATCGAGGAGTCGATGGAAGTCTGGGCGGCCGGCGTCACCTATCTGCGCAGCCGCGATGCGCGCATGGCCGAATCAACGGTTAATGACATCTACCAACGCGTCTATGACGCCGAGCGCGCCGAGGTCTTCTTCAAGGCGCCCGGTTGGCGTGTCCAGGGCCACGGCGCGCCGGTCCGTGTGCGCCGCGACAGCAACTGGAACGTACCCGAACCGGAATTGGTACTCGTCTTCAATGCCGCGCTGGAGATCGTCGGCTACACGGCCGGTAACGATGTCTCATCTCGCTCGATCGAGGGCGACAATCCGCTCTATCTCCCGCAGGCGAAATACTACGATGGCGCCTGTTCCCTCGGCCCCGGCATCGTCGTCGCGACCGCCGCCGAGATGCGCGCACTGCCGATTCGCCTTGTCATCAGCCGCGATGGCCGCGAGATCTTCTCCGGTGAAACGAGCACCTCCAGCATGAAACGAACCCTGGAAGATCTGGTCACCTACACCGGCGCCGAGCTGTCATTCCCGCGGGGCGGCTTCCTGATGACCGGCACCGGCATCGTGCCGCCGGACGAATTCTCACTGGCACCCGGCGATCACGTCGCGATCACCGTCGGCGACCTGCTGCTGGAAAACGACGTGGAAGAGTAACGCTCTCGAAGAAGCGCAGAATCGGTCAAGCGGAAGCCAGCGCCCTCTTCGCGAGAATACTGGTTCTTCTCGCATCGCACCACGAAAGGAACGGCTGTGCCGACGACGATTACCGGTCTGACTGTGCGCGACATTCGCTTCCCGACCTCGCGCGAACTCGACGGCTCCGACGCCATGAATCCCGACCCGGACTACTCAGCGACGTATGTCACGCTCGAAACCGACCATCCTGACGGGCTCCAGGGCGATGGGCTCACCTTCACCATCGGGCGCGGCAATGAGATCTGCGTGACGGCGGTCGAGGCGCTCAAGCCGCTCGTGCTCGGTAAGACGCTCGAATCGTTCACCAGCGACCTGGGTGCCTTTTGGGCGATGATCACGGGCGACAGCCAGCTCCGCTGGATCGGTCCGGACAAGGGCGCCATCCACCTGGCGACGGCCGCCGTGGTCAACGCCGTCTGGGATCTCTACGCCAAGACCGAGGGCAAGCCGCTCTGGAAGCTGCTGGTCGACATGACGCCGGAGCAGCTGGTCGCCTGCATCCCGTTCCGTTACATCACCGACGCCCTGACACCTGACGACGCGCTCGCGATTCTTCGGCGCCAGGCCGCGAGCAAGGCCGAACGCGAGGCGGCGATGCGCGCGCACGGCTACCCGGCCTATACCACCTCAGCCGGATGGCTCGGCTACGACGACGACAAGCTACGCCGCCTCTGCCGCGAGGCGATCGCCGGCGGCTGGGAGATCTTCAAGATGAAGGTCGGCGCCGATATCGACGACGACGTGCGCCGTGCCGCCATCGTGCGCGAAGAAATCGGTCCCGAGCGCAAGCTGATGGTCGACGCCAACCAGCACTGGGATGTGGGCAAGGCGATCGCGGCGATGGAACGGCTCAAACCGTTCAACCCCTGGTGGATCGAGGAGCCGACGCATCCCGACGACGTACTCGGTCACGCCGCCATCGCCCGCGCCGTAGCCCCGATCGGCGTCGCGACCGGCGAACACTGCGCCAATCGCATCATGTTCAAGCAGCTCCTGCAGAGCAACGCGATCAGCTTCTGTCAGGTCGATAGCTGCCGCCTCGGTGGCGTCAACGAGGTGCTGGCGGTACTGCTGATGGCCGCCAAGTTCGGCGTGCCCGTTTGCCCGCACGCCGGCGGCGTTGGCCTCTGCGAGTACGTCCAGCACCTATCGATCTTCGACTACATCGCCGTCAGCGGCTCGCTGGAGAACCGCGTCATCGAATACGTCGACCATCTCCACGAGCACTTCGTGCACCCGGTCGTCATTCAGAACGGCCACTATATGCCACCTACTGCCCCCGGCTACAGCATCACCATGAAGCCCGTTTCGCTCGCAGAGTACGAGTTCCCAAATGGGACCGCCTGGGCGAGCATGTAACACAGCGTTCACCCTTTCGAATTATTAACGCGTGATCTTTTCCTGATAACACATCTTGCATGATAGGCCTGGTCAATGTATTCTGACGCGCAGTTCTGCTACTGGTGGTGATTCGCGCAAAGTGGTTGCGTTCGTTCTGGTGGATTCGCGCCGCTCTTGCTGCTGGAATGACTCAATAATTCGTGCGTCCAGGTGTGGACGCACGTTTTGGGGGCGTAGCTATTCCAGAACGATGCGGTGCTTGCGCGAACGAATAACGCGATCGCTGGTATTTGGGGAGACAGGTCGGGGCAGGCCATAACCGGATAGGTTCACCACGATTCAACATCGCGCGACGCTGACGCCTGGATCACATCTGGGCACCTGATCCAGGCTGAGTCACTGGTGCAACCGGCCGATGCGCTGCATCGTGCCGGTTTTCTGCTGCCGATCGGGAAGGGGGATTCCTGATCCATGGTGCATAAGTCGCTTGATGAGCATCTGTTCGAAGCATCCTGGGGCGTGGAGAGCCCAGCGAGCCGTAGGTTGTCTGACCCGCATTCAAGGGCCAACACCGTGCGAAAGCGGGAGACGCCGGAGGAGATTTGCGAGAGTTACCGGCGAGCAAGTGAGATCACTGGTCCGCTTACCACGCCACTCAACGAGAACGTTCCGGTGCAGTTCCGGCGAGTCGCTTCGCGCAAAGCGCAGCGGCACCTGACTCTGGCCAGCAGCCTCGCGGTCCTCGCGAGCATCTTCTTCCTTGCCATTCTCTTCTGGCCTGAGCACTACCCTGTTGTCCATCATCGTTCTTTCATCGGCGCGCTCGTTGCCTGTATCGGGTACGAGCTGGTCGTCACGCTCGAATCGGCGCGGATTCTCCAGAACTTTGTGCTGACGAAATTCGCCCGGAATATGTACGACCCGGTGCCGATGATCCCACAAACCGGGCTGCGCGTGGCCGTACTTACGACAATCGTGCCCGAGAAAGAACCGATCGAGCTTGTCAGGCGGACACTCGAAGCGATGACGCATCTGACGTACTCGAGCCCGGTCGATATCTGGATTCTCGACGAAGGAAACGACCCGGAGGTACGCCGTGTTGCGGAAGCGCTCAATGTTCACCACTTCTCGCGGAAGGGTCGGCCGGAGTACAACCAGCCAGGCGGACAATTCCGGGCCCGCAGCAAGGCCGGCAATCACAACGCCTGGCGCGACGTACATGAAGACGCGTACGACATCGTTGCCCAGATGGATCCGGATCACGTACCACTGCCCGAGTTCCTCACACGAACACTTGGCTATTTTCGTGATCCAGACGTCGCCTTCGTCGTCGCGGACGGCGGCTGGAAGTACCTCTCGACCGGCGCC
>CALAGB010000093.1 GCA_937891245.1 uncultured Thermomicrobiales bacterium
ACCTGATCGTCGATGATACGCCCGAAGCGGTTACGCTCTCCTCGTTCGATCCGGTACGACGCGAGATCGCGCGGCGTTCGCTCGCCAAGCTGATCCAGGATGGACGCATTCATCCAGCGCGGATCGAAGAGGTTGTCAACAAAACCCGGCTCGAAGTCGAGCAGATCATCCGAGAAGAGGGTGAGCGAGTCGCCTACGAGGCGAATGTTCAAGGACTTCATCCTGATCTGATCAAGCTTCTGGGACGACTCAAGTACCGCACCAGCTACGGACAAAACGTGTTGCAACACTCACTCGAAGTTTCGCAGATTGCTGGTGCACTGGCCGCCGAACTCGGCGCGGATTTCAATGTCTGCAAAACAGCCGCCCTGCTGCACGATATCGGCAAGGCGGTCGATCACGAAGTCGAAGGCCCACATGCTCTGATCGGCGCCGACATCGCCCGGCGGCTCGGGCGCTCGGCCAAAATCGTTCACGCGATTGCGGCCCATCATGGCGAAGAAGAGCCACAGACGGTCGAAGCGTTCATCGTCGCGACGGCCGACTCGATCAGCGGCGCCCGGCCCGGCGCTCGGCGTGAAATGGTCGAGACGTACATCAAGCGTCTCGAAGCGCTGGAAGGCGTGGCCAACTCGTTTGCCGGTGTGGAGAAGGCATACGCGATCCAGGCGGGTCGCGAGGTGCGCATTCTGGTGCAACCCGAGAAAGTCGACGATCTGGCGGCGACCCGGCTCGCGCGCGATATCGTGCGCAAGATCCAGGAGTCGCTGGAGTATCCGGGACAGATCAAAGTCACGGTCATCCGCGAAACGCGCGTGGTCGATTACGCGCGCTAGCGCAGACAAACAATTCACCTGAAGATGAAAACACCGGGGCTCGGATAGGATAACGCCTTCCGACCCCGGTGTTTCGCTTAACTCACGCGTTTTTTCTACATCTTCCATGCAATTCAGCATATACCGAGTTGACGACCGCTTGAGGCTTGTGGTAACCCTTGCGAGGCTGCCCTGGTCGGAGCTGGGGCGGTTCGAGACAGCAAGCAGGACGACGACCAAAACCTGTTGCCCCTTGCAAGGACATCGCCTGAGCGATGTTTGGTTCCCTTGCTCGTCGCTGATCGCTGTTCTCGCGCGCGGTATCTATTGTTCGAAGGCTAGAGCGTTGGAGGTTCGTAGAGCGCAGAATCAGAGATACTCACGCATGGGGGCAAGGAACGTTATTACGAAGGGGAGGGCGGTACGCACCGCCTTCATGGAGGAGCAGGATGGACCGGTTCTTCAGCAAACTCGACCTGCGGGACATCAAGATCGATCCCGACGCGAGCTTTCCACCGGATGAGGATGCCTACGCCGCAGGCGAGCAGCAACTGATCCACACCAATGGGACGGCCACCAGCAACGGTGTGGCCGAACACGAGGTCGAGACCACCGAAGTTCTGATCGAAGAGCACCGCAGCGAAGTGCTCAAAGTTTCGGCGCGTTCGCGCCCGAGCGCGGTCGCTGGGGCGATCGCCGGTGTCGTTCGCGAGGCAGGACGGGCCGAGGTGCAGGCCATCGGGGCCGGCGCGACCAATCAGGCCGTCAAGGCGGTCGCCATCGCGCGCGACTACCTCCTCGAAACCGGCATCGAAGCGATCTGCTTGCCGGCGTTCATCGATGTCCAGATCGACGAAGAAAATCGTACCGCTATCCGTCTGATTGTCGAGCCTCGCTAACGCTCCGTTCTACGGACGATCCAAGCGCTGCCATAATAGGCAGCGCTTTTTGTTTGCCTGTTCGAGGCGTGTGGTCGTACGGTACCGTTGTGCCCGTACGGCCTGTTGTGGAATAAGCGCCGTGCGCGTTGAGCAATCGAGATGGGGTACCAGATGACCAACCAGCGCGAACGCGGACGCTCACGAATCGATCTGCACCTGCACAGCACCGCCTCCGACGGCACAACCCCGCCATCCGGCGTCGTGGAACTGGCCGCCGCGCATGGACTCCGCTCAATCGCGTTGACCGATCACGACTCGACGTCTGGCATCGCCGAAGCGCGTGAGGCCGGTTCTCGGATTGGCGTCGAGGTGATTGCCGGTATCGAGCTGAGCACTGCCGTGAAGCGCGGCGAACTGCACATGCTCGGCTACTTGATTGATCCGGAAAACGAGATCCTTCGCGAGCGGCTCCAGCGCTTTCGCGATTCGCGCGAACGACGTGCTGAGACGATGGTCGATCGTCTCCGTGAAGCCGGAATCCCGATCACGCTGGAGCGTGTCCTCGACCTGGCAGCCGGAGGATCGATCGGTCGACCGCACGTGGCGCGTGCGCTGGTAGAGGCCGGTCAGGCAACGTCGGTGTCGGACGCCTTCGAGCGGTATCTGGTTCGTGGCAAGGTTGGCTACGTGCCTCATTTGCGTCCTTCACCAGCTGACGCGATCGAATTCATTCATGCGGCACATGGTGTCGCGGTGCTGGCCCATCCCTATTCGACGCGTGACGTTGAGACGACCGTTTCTGAACTCGCCGGCGCCGGACTCGACGGTCTAGAAGTCTTCTACAGCCTGTACAATGACGAACAACAAGCGTTTCTGGCGATGCTTGCCGACCAACACGACCTGGTTCCGACCGGCGGAAGCGATTTTCATGGGACTGGCGAGCGCGAAGGGCACGAGATCGGCTCGGCCAACGTGCCCGACGAGACCATCGATCGCTTGCGACGCGTGGTGGCCGCGCGGCGTTGCTCGTGATAAACCGCCGAATCGGACCGGCATGGCTGGCCTGATCTTCAAGGGTGTCTTCGATGCCTGAGCCCCTATTGCGGGATCCAAAGCTCAATCCCGTTCTCTCCCGCGTGTTGCGATACACCGGGCTTGTCATCGGCATCGCCGGAGGCTGGGAAATCGGTGCGTACCTGCAGCCGAACGATGCGTCGAGCGAGTTTAAGGGCTATACGCTCCTCTTCGCGGCTGGGTTTGGCGCGCTCCTTTTTCTTGTCACGCCATACTTTACGGTCGGATTTTTCAAGTGGTTGCATCGTGAAATCCGCCGTCTCTCGGCGATCGACCTGATCGCGATCGCCGTGGCGTTCTTGATTGGTGGGATCGTCGCCGCCCTCCTCGCCTGGCCGATTTCGCTCCTGCCCGATCCGTACGGTTCCATTCTTCCGGCAATTGCCGCGATCGTGATCTGCTGCCTCGCCGTGCTTGGGATGATTACGAATAAGCGCGAATTTCAGGCGCTCATCGGTCTTAATCGTGCCCAGCGAGAGCGCGACGAGCCCGCGCCGGTGGAGACCACGACGCCGAACGCAGCGGTCAGCGCTCCGGGCCACGGCATTCTGCTCGATACGAGCGTCATCATCGACGGCCGCATCGTCGATCTTGCTCAAACCGGGATTCTGATGGTCGATCTGGTCGTTCCGCATTTCGTCCTGCACGAATTGCAACTCGTGGCCGATTCGTCCGATCCCTCCCGACGGGATCGTGGGAAGCGTGGGCTCGAGGTGCTCGAACGCCTGCGCCAGGCACCCGATGTTCGGCTCGAAATCAACGAGCTTGATTCGCCCGAAGACAACGATGTGGATGCGAAACTGGTGCGGATCGCGCGACGGCATAATTACTGGATCATGACCGGCGATTCGAACCTCGAGCGCGTCGCGGAGTTGCAGGAAGTGCGCGTGATCAACATTCACCAGCTGGCGCACGTCCTTCGGCCGCCGCTGGTCCCCGGCGAACTCATGTCACTCAAGATCGTGCAGCCCGGCCGTGAGTTCGGACAGGGCGTCGGTTTTCTGTCGGACGGCACAATGGTCGTGGTGGAAGCCGGCAAGGGCCTCGTCGGACAGGACGTCAACGTTGTCGTCACGCGGACGTTGCAAACCGGTGCGGGGCGCATGGCGTTCGCGCAACTGGTTGAGGCGGAGCCGGCCTGATGCACTGTGGAGCGGTACTCGTGGCGGCCGGCCGCAGCGCGCGGATGGGATTCGACAAGATTCTTGCAACGCTCGATGATCGGCCGGTGCTCACGTATTCACTCGAACTGCTGGAGTCGATAGAAGCGATCTCCGAAGTGGTTGTCGTGACGTCGTCAGAGAAGCTCGAACCGGTGCAACGGCTTATCGCGAACCGACCGAATATGTGCGTCTGTCTTGGCGGTGATTCACGCCAGGAATCGGTTGAACACGGTGTGGCTGCGTTAACCCCGGCAGTCGACCTTGTCCTTATCCATGATGCCGCGCGCCCGTTGGCAACCGCGGTCATGATGACCGAAGGGATTCGCTTGAGTGAGGCGACCGGTGCGGCCATCGCTGCCATCCCGGTGACGGACACGATCAAGCTGCTTGCCGCCGACGGCAGCGTGGAGCAAACACCCGAACGCGCGCGACTCTATGCCGCACAGACGCCGCAGATCTTCCGGCGCGATTGGCTGGAAGCGAGCTATGCACGGCTGCACGAGAGCGACGATCCGCCGTTGGTGACGGACGAGGCAAGCCTGCTCGAATGGGCCGGTTATCGCGTTCACATCTTCCCTGGTGATCCGCGCAACATCAAGCTGACCAACCCACTCGATCTCACTCTCGCCGAAGCGCTGTTGCGGGGTGCACCATGACCCGAGTCGGTCTGGGCTATGATGTCCATCGCTTCGTCAGCGACCGGCCGCTCGTGCTCGGTGGCATCACGCTTCCGTGGTCGCAGGGTCTCGAAGGGCATTCCGACGCCGACGTGCTGACGCACGCAATCATGGACGCTCTGCTTGGTGCCGCCGGACTTGGCGATATCGGAGTGCATTTCCCGCCATCGGACGAGCAATGGCGCGATGCACGCAGCCTTGATCTGCTCGTGATCGTGCGCGATCTCTTGCCCGACGGCTGGTCGATCGAGAATATCGACGCGACGATTCTGGCCGAAGCGCCGAAAATCGGCCCATACCGGGAGGCGATGTGCGCGGCGCTGGCCGGTGCGTTGGGGATCGCTCCCGAGCGGGTCAATATTAAAGCGACGACGAATGAACAAATGGGGTTTGTCGGGCGGGGCGAGGGGATCGCGGCGCTGGCGAGTGCTGCGTTGCGGCCGCCCGGGGAGGGATAGGAGCGCGAGATGCGAATACTGCTCCAGCGTGTGCGCGAAGCCGCGGTGCGCGTCGATGGAAACGTCATTGGCGAGATCGGGCAGGGTCTACTGCTCTTCGTCGGGGTCGAACATGATGACACGGACGACGATGCGGCCTTCCTGGCGAATAAGGTCATCAACCTGCGTATCTTCGAAGATGACGCCGGCAAGATGAATCGTTCGGCGCTCGATCTTGGGTTGGAAGCGCTCGTTGTCTCGCAGTTCACCCTCTACGCCGATATGCGCAAAGGTCGGCGCCCCAGCTTCATTAAAGCAGCGTTACCGGACGTCGCGAGCCCGCTGGTGGAGCGCGTGGCAGAAGAGTTGCGGAGTGCTGGAGTCAGGGTTGCAACCGGTGAATTTGGCGCGAACATGCAGGTTTCGTTAATCAACGACGGGCCGGTGACAATCTGGCTCGACACCGCCGACCTTCGCAAGTAACCGGCTGGCGTTTCCCGCGTTTTACTCTCGTACGTACAATGCCTGCGTTGTCGTCAACGAGAATGAACAGGGCGACGCGTCGCGACTGTACGGACGCGCACGCCGGCGCTGCTCACAGGCACCGAGCATCGTTCGTTTCCGCCGAGGTTACCGTCAATCCATTCAGGACTTCTGGGTTAATCTGACATACGGTACCGGTGGTAGACTCGAATTGCGCGTTGAGGCGTCTTACGGCAATTTGAAGCCGGAGATCTGTCCGTCGTAGCGCTCGCAAGAGCCGTTTGCGACTAAGTCGGCTGGGAGGACCAGTGTACTGCGCGGAATGTGGCACAGCCAACTCACCAGGTGCAGAGACATGCGAGATCTGTGGCTCACCGCTCGGCCCAGCCTCTGGAGATCGCATGTGCCATGCCTGCGGCGCTCCGGTCGGTGAGACCGATCGTTTTTGCCGAACCTGTGGTCAGAGTCAATCGGGTGCCGAGGCGGCGCGTTACGAACACGGCCCGAGTTTCGTCGATGACTCCGCCTTACACGTCGATCCCCTCGAACTGCCGCCGTGGCTGCGCGAGATGACGCCCGCGGACTTCGGCGGGATCGACGGCTTCTCCGGCGGCACGTCGTCGGTCGCCCAGAGCGATGCCCTGCCACCCTGGCTGGATGCCGCTCCCCCGGCGAACGGTGCGTCTGATTCACACACATATCATTCGCCGTCACCGTGGCCGGCACCAGAGGATCGCTCCAACGACGAGCAAGCGGCCAGCTTCTCTCTTATTTCCGAAGACGATCTGCCGGAATGGCTGCGTGCGCTCGGCGATCAAGATATTGAGCCGGAACCGGAACCGCCGCGTGTGACGACGACCAACGGCGCGAGCAGCAGCGCGCCGCCAACTATGCTCGTCGCACCAACGATCAGTCGCGCCTGGCTGAGCCGTCCTCGTAACGTAGGCCAAGAGACGGCGGATGAGGTCGCTGCGGATTTTGTGCCGGTTGAAGCCAGCGCGCGACCGGAACCGGTCCGTGCGGTGGCACCGCCGGCCAGCACGCCGGCGCAACCGGTCGCAGCTACGCCAGCGACACCGGCACCAACCGTTTCCCCGCCACCGGTCGAGAGCGCCAAACCCGCGCCACGTGGCATGCGCCTCGTCTTAATGAGTGCGATCGTTGTGATCATCGTCGTTCTTGCGTTTTACGTGTTGTCGAGCGTGCTGTAGAGACGAGGTAGCCAGATGGTGGGACAAGGCGTTCACATGGGCAATGTGTCAACGACCGAATATGGCTCTGGAGGCGCGACGGTGGCCACACGAGACTCGATGTTGATCCTCGACGCCGATCGTCATGCGCTCCGCGCCCTGCTCTTCGATCTGGTCGATGGCTCGCCGCGCTTTATCGGCGAGGGAACCTCGCAAACGATGACGGCCGGTGATGTCTTTACACAAGATCGCCTCTGGGAGGCGGTTCATGCGCTCGAAGAAGAGACCGGGCGCACGATCGCGGCCGACAATCAGATCCTGATGCCGCAGCAGACGAACGGCGATGGCGTGGATGAGCTGTTTTTCACCGGCCTGCCCGTTCCGGCGGGTAAAGCCGCGCTGATCGCCATCGGGAACGGTTCGCTTGGCAAGCAACTGGTTCGCGGCATTCGGCAGTCGCCCACGGTCGTCGCGTCCGCCGCCGAGGATCTTGGACTTAGCTCAACTTTTTCCACGAGTACGCTCGGAGCCTGGCTCCGCGAAGTCGCGCCAACCGCGTTGATTCTGGTGCACGACGGCGGAACCTCCGAGGACTGGGACATCGTGATCGAAGCGGTCGCCGATGCCTCTCGCGACGGAACCGTCACCACCGGGATCGTGATCGCCGATGACGCCAAGCAGCAGTTGGTCGCCCAGACTCTGGGTGGCACGCTCGAGCTGAGTGGCATTGACCCGGTTGACTATGAGCCGTGGGAGATCGCGGCAGCGCTCGAGTCAGAATTCGACGAGCAATACCGGCAGCGCGTTGAGAAGTCCGATGCGATTCCCGCCGCTCAAGCGGCACGCTACGTTGACCGGCTGCACGCGATTCAGTCGGTCGCGTCGTTCTTGCACCGTCGCATGAATCGCAACGTTGTTTCGCTCAACATCAGCGACGGCGCGCTCGTCTACCAGGTAACGTCCGGTGGCAGCTCAACCTCATTCCGCGGGGAGCGTGATCTGGCGCTCGGTGCTCGCTCACTTCTGCGCATCGCACCGGAACGCATTACCCGCTGGTTACCCTATCGCTGGTCGGTCGAAGAGTTGACCGAGTGGATTCTCAACCGAACCTTACGCCCGTTTAGCCGTCCGGATTCGACGACCGATCGCCTCGTCGAGGCGGCGGTGCGGCGCGAATTTGTAAGCGATCTGGTGGGCGATGCCCGTCTGGGAGAGAACGGCAATCTCGATCTCGTGGTTGTCGGCCCGAACTTCGCCGAACAGGATCTGGAGCTGGCGCTCCTGACGATTATCGATGGCATCTCGTCGCAAGCAGGCGAGGGTGTCATTACCATCGCGCTCGACGCCGAAGGACTAATGGCGCCGATCGGTGCGATCTCGACGGTTGACCCGATCTACGCACGTGATGTCATCGACCAGGACTTCCTGGTGCCGATGGCGACCTGTGTCGTTGTGAACGGCGAGGGCGAGCGTGGTGCGCTGGCGGTCCGCGGCGAAATGACATTGTCCAGCGGTGAGACGCAGCGCTTCAGCGTTCCCTTCGGCAACCTGCATCTCCTGGTGGTGGACGAGACGCAGACCGCCGATGTGACACTCAATCCCGAGCCTGGTTTCCGGGTGGGCAGTCACCAGCCGGGCGAATCGGTTGAGTTCTCCGGTGATCGCACGCTTTTTGGCGGCCGGATTGGCATCGTCATCGATGCGCGTGGTCGTCCGATTACCATTCCGGAAGATCCGGAGTCGCGGGTGACGTTGCTTCGTGCCTGGCTGACCGATATGGGCAGCACGGCCGACTGAGCGAGGAGAAGAGATGGCGAGCGTCCACGACGCACTTGACCCGGTGATTGTCGAGGATGTCTCGTACGAGATCGGCCGGTTTCTCCGTTTCCCGGGCGAGATCCTGGTGAAAGCGGGTGATCGCGTCGAACCGACCACGCCGATCGGCAGCGCCTCGGCAAATGCCGGTCGAACCCGAACGCTCCATCTGGCGCGCGAGCTTGGTGTGGCGCCCGATACGATCAAACGCTATTTGACCAAACCGATCGGATCCCATTTCGACGCCGGCGAAGCGGTTGCGCGTGCCCGTAAGGGCCTGCGCGCGGTGACCGCCGATACGCCGGAAGCCGGACGGCTATCTGATATCAATGAGATCGCCGGTACCGCGACATTGGCGCCCGACGCCGGGACGCAGGAGCTTGAATCGCTCGTGTACGGCGAAGTGAGCCGGGTTGTCGACGGACGTGGTGCGATCGTTCGAGCAGGTGGTGCCCGCGTTCGCGGCGTCATCGCGCTCGGCGTCGATATCTCCGGCCCGGTCAAGACCGCGGTTGATCGCGCGGATCGAGAATTGACACCGGACGGTGTGACGGCCGACCTGCGTGGTGCGCTGGTGCTAGGTGGAATGACCGTCAGCGCTGCCGCGATTCGGAAGCTGGCGGAGGTCGGCGCGCGCGGTGTGATTGTCGGAAGCATCTCGGAAGGCGATGTGCGCCGGGTAG
>CALAGB010000094.1 GCA_937891245.1 uncultured Thermomicrobiales bacterium
ATATACGCTCCAGGAGCCAACGGAGGCAAGGAAAACGAAACTTGGGCTACGCCCGAGGGGAAGTACTGGGAGATCGGCGTGCCAATTTGGTTATGCGCCTGATCGGTAACACCAAAGGTCCACGGGCCGTCCGGGGTAATGGGAGGACACGGTTCGTTTTCGGGGGCACACGCCATCGAGAGCGACGCGTTGATGGTGATCGTCTCGCCGCTGTCCAGAGCGCTTACATCAGCGACATTCACGATCGGCTGAAATTGTTCATACGCGCCGATATCGCAGTGCGCACCCTGCGGGCGGAGAGTATCAATCTCATCGGCCGCATTGACCGGCCCGGCCGCGCACACCGCATCGTCACCCGCGTTAATCGCCGGACTCGTCCGCAACATCGGCATGACGGGGAGCAAGCTATACAGTTCGTGAGTCGGCCCGCCAGGAACGAATTGCGGGTCCGTATTCGAGAGCGAATGATTGTCCAGCGACAAACCGCAGGTACCGTCTTAGTCGAGGTTATGGCTGGCATCGACGATCCCACCGGACCGCGTCTGGGAGATGTCGCAGTCGGTGGTCCCATTCTCTGCCACGATCGTGTTCCAGAGCGTTGTTACGGCCGGTGCCTCTGCCGTCCCACCCTGGTTATTGATACCACCACCGGGGTTTAACGCAATCGTTACGTTGTACCCGTTCACCGTCGAACCGTAGTTCAAGACGCCGATCCCGGCGGTACCCGACCCGTTCGCCGCAATGGTGCTGTTCACCAGCGTCAGCGTTGCCGTGCTGGAATCGCTCGCCAGGTTGTAGATCCCTGCTGGACCAAAGTCGGAGGAATTCGCGGTGATTGTGCTGGCGTCGAGCGTCATGTCGCCGCCAAGATTCGCGACACCGCCGCCGAGCGTAGCAGAGTTACCCCTGATCGTTGACGAGCGAATGACGGCCGTGCCGGTACTCACGATGCCTCCACCGAGGCCGCCGGACGCACTGTTGTTTTCTACGTAACTTGACGTGATTTTGAGTGTGCCTCCGCGATTTAAGATACCGGCTCCTAATTGCGAGTCACCGCCCATGATCGACACACCATCGAGTTCGAGGTTCCCGCCCGTACCAATCGAAAAGATGCGCGCCGCCGGCGCCCCGTCCGCGCGGTTAATGGTTGCCCCGTTACCGGTGATGATCAGGTGGCCGGCCAGTTCCGGTAGTGCACTGACACTATCATCGCTATTGGTGAAAACATCGGGTCCGTCAAACGTATAGAAGCAGCCGAGCGTTAGAGACAGCGCTGTCGGTTCCGACGGATTGTTGTTGGCCGCCGCAATCGCGGCACTAATATCGGCGATGTCACACGTCAGCGCGGCATCGGACTCCAAGGAGGACATCATCCCGCTCAGCAGCGCGAGCATGGCCGCAATTAACGCGAGTCGAACGAAGCGCTTCCCTTGATTACCTCCACCAGGAACCATCGCATAACCCCTTATGTCCACCCGAGTTACGGGTACCACCAGACGACGAGGCGCGTACGCGCTCGATAGATAGAAAAGCCGTTGCTGTCCGCGATCTGATATCGGTCACGACGCAGCAAGAGTTTCTGTACTGCTCTTATAGCATGCAATGTACGAACGCGGAATGAGACGTTCGTATGAGGATGATCGAACGACGGCCAGGCGCGGGGCATGGCAGATAAGCCGCACGCCGTGCCATCCGCCGGTTTGTCGGGATTGTTTGAATATGCTGCGGCGATCAGGCGAATGAGCGCGGCGATAACCGCAATACGGTGCTAGGATTGTCGCAGCGCAGATGCGACAGCTGTTTGAGGAGAGAACGCTTGGCCGGCCGCTTACTCAACGCGGGCAGCATCCTCGAAGGAAGCGACAGTCGGATTCACTTCCGACCGGCGTATTTCCGCGATCTCGTCATGTTGCGCGAGCTGCAACGGCGTTGCTTTGCCGGGAGCCAGGCGTATGGGTTCGTTACGCTCCTCGTCCTCTATTGCTGGTCGCGTTCGCATATCATCCTCGCCTGTGTTGGAGAGCGCGTAGTCGGCTGCGCCGTTGGCGACTCGGATCGCGGCCAGACGCGCGTGCTCAATCTCTGCGTCGACCCTGATTTCCGTCGTCTCGGCATCGCGACCGCGCTCCTTAACAGCATCGAAGAGTATTTCGGCGATCCGTTCGTCACGCTGATGGTTGAAGACAAGAACGCCGGCGCACAGGCGCTCTACCGGCTGCGGGGATACCTGCCGGTCAGCGATCTGCGGAACTACTACGGGCGAAACCGGCATGGCATACTCATGCAAAAGCAGCGCGGCGCATCGATGGAGTAATTCCGGTGCGATGCCGGCGCTGAGCGCCGATAGCCGCTATCTCTTCCTTTCTCATACAGACCATCTCCGGTCTCGCGAGCGAAGCAGATTCCCGAGGAGACCCGGCTGCCGGCCGGGCGACTCAGGTCGTCGCTTGCTCGTCGTTGTCATGCGTTGAATTGGAAGTGCCAATCGTGATCGAACCGGTGCGCCGCTCGCGCGTTTCCCAGCAGGTCGTGACGGAAATCTGCCGCCTGATCCGGCATCGCGTGTACAAGGCCGGCGATCGTCTGCCACCCGAACGCGAACTCGCCGATCTCCTACAGGTAAGTCGCCCGACCTTGCGCGAAGCGTTGCGCGTTCTCGAAATGACCGGCATCGTCGAATCGCGTCATGGCGGCGGCACCTTCATCCAGGACATGGTCTCGGTTGGCGTCGTCTCTCCGTTGGCGCTCGTGCTCCAGGCGACCGACGACATCGTCGGTGATCTCTGGGAAACCCGGATCATTTTCGAACCGGCGATTGCCGCGCGCGCCGCCCTGCGCGCCACACCGAAATCGGTCGACGAACTCGAAACGCTCGTTAGTGAGCTGGATGTGTCGATCCAGAATAACGAACCCGATGATGTCACGGTGCGCAACGATCGACTCTTCCATACGGCTGTAGCGCGCGCCTCGGATAATCAGGTCGCGCTGCGCGTGCTTATGCTGATCAACGAACTGCTCGCCGATGATCGCCGGCACTTCGTGACCTCGCGGGAACGGCGCCTGAGCGCGCTCGCCTCACACCGGCAGGTCGTTCAGGCAATCCGTGAGCACGATCCGGCCGAAGCGCGCATAACGATGCTCCAGCATCTCGAAGAGATTGAGGCGTTCATCCTCGGCGAGGTCATTACCGAACGCACATCGACGCTCAAACAGGAACAGCTCGTCGATAATGGATTCGACGCCGATTCCGGAGCCGCCAGCTAACCGCTATTTGATAGCGATAGCGTTGGCCGGTGAGGCGACACCGCCATACTTGTTAAGCGGCGACGACGTCAGAAAGAACTCGTACACGCCGTCGCGGGCGCAATCTTCCGCCAGCGCTTCCAGGTAGAACATCTCACCGATCGGCATGCCCCAGAGCGGCAACAGGGTCGAATGCAATGCCCCCGACCGCGGGTCGGCCGGCCACGCTTCGAAACTCGGCGCATCACTCGCCACGGCCGCGAAATGCTGATCCCAGAGAAAACGGAACGTTTCGTCTCCCTGTGCAA
>CALAGB010000095.1 GCA_937891245.1 uncultured Thermomicrobiales bacterium
ATCTTCTCCGACGTTTTGAGTCTCGACAGCAGCGATGCGCGCGGCGAACTCATCGAAATCGTGCTGGATTTGGGCCGGTTCCCGGAAGCGCGCTTTCAGGATCGCGAGGTTTATCTCTCGCAGAGCGAGGTGACGCGCGAAGATATCGCCTACGTGGCCGAGCGCATCGGCCGCTTCGGCGACGATAACCGTGCCGGCATCGAACGAACGTTGCATCGCATTTCTGCGATCCGCAGCCGTTCGGGCGATATCGTCGGTCTCACCTGCCGCATCGGCCGCGCAGTCTACGGCACGATCGGCATCATCCGCGATCTGGTCGAATCGGGCGAAAGCATTCTGCTCCTCGGCCGGCCGGGCGTCGGTAAGACGACGATGCTGCGCGAAACGGCGCGTGTTCTGGCGGACGACCTGCGCAAGCGCGTGGTGATCGTCGATACCAGCAATGAGATCGCCGGCGATGGTGATATTCCGCATCCGTCGATCGGTCGCGCACGTCGGATGCAGGTGCCGACCCCGGCGCTGCAGCATGCAGTAATGATCGAGGCGGTCGAGAATCACATGCCGGAAGTGATCGTCATTGACGAAATCGGCACCGAGCTCGAGGCCGCCGCTGCCCGCACCATCGCCGAACGCGGCGTGCAGCTGATCGGCACGGCGCACGGCAATACGCTCGAAAACCTGATGATGAATCCGACGCTCTCAGACCTGATCGGCGGGATCCAGTCGGTGACGCTGAGCGACGAAGAGGCGCGTCGCCGGGGCACGCAGAAGTCGATTCTCGAACGAAAAGCGCCGCCGACCTTCAGCGTGATGGTTGAGATTCAGGCGCGCGATCGCGTTGCGGTTCACCGCGACGTGGCGTCGGGCGTCGACGCGATCCTGCGTGGCCAGGCGATGCAGGTCGAGGTGCGAGAACGCCAGGCGGATGGCGAAATCAAGATCTGGGACGAGCAGCCGTATAGCGCCGAGCGCGGTCCGTCGGATCGACGGGACCCAACCGATCCGCACCGGCGTGAGTCACCCGAGACGAATGACGTGCCGGCGCGCGGACCGCTCGCTTCGGGACGCGGGACGATCGATCACCCGGCGCGCATCTTCCCGTTTGGTGTCAGCCGGAATCGGCTCGAACAAGCGATCCAGCAGATGGCGGTGCCCGCACTCGTTGTACGAGATCTGCGCGAGGCCGACGTGGTCATCACGCTCAAAAACTACTATCGTCGCCGGCCACAGCCGCTGCGCGACGCTGAAAGCCGCGGCGTGCCGATCTATGTCCTGCGAAGCAACACGATCGTCCAGATGTCGAATCTACTCCGGTCGCTGTTCAGCGAAGTCATCAGCAACGGGCGCCTGCGCGATCAAGCCGGTGACGAGCAGGGAGTCTCCGACGATGACCAGATCGCGTCGGCGATGTACGAAACGGAGACGGCGATTCACAACGTGATCAACGGGGTCTCCACGGTATCACTCCGCCCGCAGCCGTCCTGGATCCGTCGATTGCAGCACGAGTTAGCCGAACGCTACAATGTCGGATCTCGCAGTCGTGGGCGCGAACCGCAGCGCTTCGTTGAAGTCCTCCGGCAGAGCGACTATTGATGAGCCTCTTCGTCACCTTCGAAGGCCCGGAGGGCGGGGGCAAATCGACCCAGATCCGGCGGATCGCACACCGCCTGGAGGAGCTCGGATACGCGACACTGGTAACGCGTGAGCCGGGCGGCACCGCGCTTGGCGAAGCCGTCCGCGAAATTTTGCTCGGCTTTGACCATGCTGCTATGCTGCCGGAGACGGAATCGTTGCTGAATTCGGCGGCGCGCTGCCAGCATGTCGCGGAAGTCATCAAGCCCGCGCTTGCAGCGGGTACAATCGTTTTGTGCGATCGATATCTCGATTCGACCCTGGCATACCAGGGAGCAGGACGCGGGCTTGATGTCGACACGTTGATCGCGCTGCAGCGATTTGCTACCGGGGGTCTGTGGCCCGACCTGACGTTACTGCTCGATGTTTCCTACGAGGTCGGGCAGGCGCGACGGGCGGCATCGG
>CALAGB010000096.1 GCA_937891245.1 uncultured Thermomicrobiales bacterium
CCAGCCCCTTCAGTGGGCTTCGCCGATGGAGCCCGGGCATTTATCCCCGGGCGGGGTCGGGGCGGCAACGCGGTTATCGGCGCACCACCAACGTTCCCCACGGCGATGGTGTGGGCGAGACCCTGTCCGCCGGTACACCACCAACGTTCCCCAAAGCGGGCCACCAGCGAGACCCTATCCGCCGGCACACGACCAACGTTCTCCGAATAAGCGGCCGCCGAGCGCCAGACACACGCCCAACGGCGCTTCACCACACCCTCTCGTATACTCGAACTCACGGCCCGCGCATGACGATGGAGGGAATAGCGGATGGTCGAGCGCGAGGAATTGCGAGATGTGCTGGCGAAATTCGCCTCCGGCGTCACGGTAGTGACGAGCGTCGACGAGCGTGGATTTCATGGCGTCACGGTTTCCGCCTTCTGCTCACTCTCGCTGGAGCCGCCGCTTGTGCTCGTCTGCGTCGCGAACTACAGCCAGAGCCGTGATCTGCTTGCGGCGGCGGACCGCTTCGCGGTCAACATCCTGTCGCGCGGTCAGACCTTCCTGGCCGAGCAATTTTCTGGCCAGACGCCGCTGGCCGATCCCACCTTCAGCCGGGTGCCGCACCGACTCAGTGCGGGTGGGTTGCCGCTGATCGATGACGCGGTCGCCTGGTTGGAATGCCACCGTTGGGCCGTGCACGATGGCGGCGATCACACGATCTTCATCGGGCAGGTCGAGACGCTCGGTTTGGGCGAACAGGACGATCCGCTGATCCATTTTGATCGCACGTTCACCGAACTGAGCTGGGGCTGATGACTCCCACGGCACGCTATGAAGGAACCGCACCGCTCGACCTCCGTTGAGAGTACGAGGTGAAGGCGTTCACATCGGAGCAAACCGCCACGAGCAATGAGCGATCCGCGCGGCTGGCGCGCGTCGTACGCATGCGCGGCATCGGTCCGTTACTGCTCGGGCTGCTCTTCATCGCCGCCGCGCTCGTCATGCTCTGGCCGCTGCCCGCGCGGATCGATTCGTCCGTGCAGGATCTCGGTGACCCGCTCTACCAGATCTGGGTCATGCGCTGGGAGCAGCATCAGATCGTTCACGATCCGACCCACCTCTGGGACGGCAATACCGGCTATCCGTTCGCCGATTCGCTCCTCTTCTCCGAGCCGAGTCTGAGCACGGCACTCATCGCCTGGCCGCTGCGGCTCGTCTCGGGCAACGATGTCCTCGCCTACAATCTGATGCTCATCAGCACCTACGTCGCGGTTGGACTCGGCATCGCACTCCTGATCTGGGAGATCACCGGCGTGGCCGGGGCCGGGATACTCTCCGGCTTCGCCGCTGCCTTCGTGCCGTATCGCTACGGCCATTTGAGTCATCTGAATCTGCTCAGTTACGGTTGGACGCCGCTGGCACTCTGGGCGATCGCGCGTTTCTTCCGCCGGCGTACAGCCGGCGATGCGCTGCTCGCCACTGGCTTCCTGATCATCCAGGTGCTCGCGTCCGACACGCTGGCGGTGATGGCAGGCCTGCTGGCCGGCGGTATGACCCTCATGCTCCTCTGGACCGAGCGGAAGCGGATCACGCCGAAACTGTTGCTTGGCGTCGTGGTCATCCTCGGGTTACCGGCGCTGGCCGAACTGCCGATCGCGCTGGCGCGCGTGCGCGTAGACCGGATGTACGATTTTCATCGCGATCTCGCAACGGTCGAAAAGATGTCGGCGACGCTCCAGAGCTACGTGTCGATCAATCCGGGCAATCATCTCTGGTGGAGCGTCCTACCGCACGTCTATCCGAATCCGCTCTTCCCCGGCGCGATCGCGACAGTCGGGGCCCTGCTCGGACTCATCCTCGCCTGGCGTTCCTGGCCGCGCTGGACGATTTTCTTCACCCTCGTGGCCCTCGTTGGTGTCACGCTCTCGCTCGGCCCGACGACACACGTCGGCGACACCAGCTACCAGCTGCCCTATTACCTGCTCTACCGCTTTGTGCCCGGTTTCACGGCGATGCGTGATGCCGCCCGCTTCGGCATGCTGGCGCTACTCGGTATTGAGCTGCTGGCCGGACTCGGCTTCGCCGCCGCCTGGCAGGCGCTCAAGCCACGACTGCCGGAGCGACGGGCAGCCATAGCAGCGCCGCTGCTCGTCGCGATCCTGCTGCTCGGATCGGGAATCGAATTACGCAACACGGTCGAAGCGGTCGAGGTGCCTCGCGACGCCGAAACGTTGGCTCCCTATAACTGGCTCAGCGAGCAGCCGCCGGGGCCGGTAATCGAACTGCCGATGAACGGCCTCTTCACCAACGTCTTGCAAACGACACAGCAGATCTATTACTCGACCTACCACTGGAACCGGGTCATTGCCGCCTACGCGAGCTTCGTACCGCAGCGCGATGTGCAACTGTTGCTCGCGCTCAACAGCGGCACGAAGACGACCTCGACCATCAACCGCGCCAACATCGGTTACCTGCAAGATCTCGGCGTGCGTTATGTCATCATCCATCACTGGCCGGACTATGACTGGCAACGTGCCGTGGCCGACGCTACACAATTGCCGGAACTGACCCTCGTCGGGCAGATGGGACAGAGCACCATCTACACAATCGCGCCGGGCAAGCGCGCACCGGTCACCTACGAATTGCACGCGCCACGCACCGCCAACGCCGGCGCACCGATCGTCATCGATTTCGTGACGCGCAACGACAACCCGACGCCGGCCGTGAGCTGGCTGAAACGCGACCCGAGCTTCACCGCTCGCTGGCAATCAAGCGACGGCACGACGATCGAATCGTCCGATTTACCGTTGCATCTCGACGTCACCACGAACCCGGGGCTCGCCATCCACCCGGTAACACTGACCGCACCGCGCACACCCGGTCGCTACCAACTGACGCTCGACGTTCCTAGTGTGCTCGACCCACTCGTGCAAACGGTCGACGTCCGCCCCGCAACGACCGCTAACCCGGCAGCGCCAGCCTTCGATCTACGCACGCTCACCTGGGATAAGCAGGCGTATCGACCCGGCGATTGGATCGAGGTGCAAGCCGAGTGGACCGTCAATCGCGCCTCCGACCGTCCACTGACCGCGACGTTACAACTCCAGAGCAGCGACGGCCGGACGCTCGGCCAATGGGATGGCCCGCCCTTCGGCGACGCCTTGACGACCGACCAATGGCAGCCTGCCGCTACGATCGTTCAACCAATGCTCGTGCACATTCCGCCGGACGCCGGCCCTGGTCCGCTCCATCTCATGCTGGCGCTCTATGACCACAACACACCCGATCTGGCACGCCAGACGATCACGCTGCCGAACGGCGAACGCGCGACGCAATTCGAGAGTGATGCAATTCCGATGGCGCACTGAGGATGACGTATGGGCAAATGAGAGTGCCGATCGATCCACCGCAACTCGCCCAACCATCGCCTTGGATCATTCCCCGGGCGGACATCGGGCACCGAAACCCTTCATCGACGCGCAACGATCTTCGCCGCACAATCCCGTCGTCTCCTATTTATTCCGCGCCGCTCCGGCTCCGCCCATGACCGCCAGCATTTCGCCGGTGATGAAACTCGCCTCATCAGAACAGAGGAAAAGCGCCGCGTTGGCGATATCGCGCGGCTGGCCGAGACGTCCGAGCGGCGCGTTGGTCTCCGCCTCTTCGACACGCCAGGCGGGGAGCGGATTAACCGGACTTTCGGTGTTGATCAGACTCGGAGCGATGCAGTTGACGCGAATCTGATGGCGTGATAATTCAACCGCCAGAATCTTGCTGAACATCGTGACGGCCGCTTTCGAGGCGCAGTAATGCGCCGCCGTGATGCGGCCACCGCGTGCCGCACCGGAGGAGATCGTAATAATGTTGCCGCCTTCACCCTGCGCGATCATCCGGCGCCCCGCTTCACGGCAGACGAGGAAGGTCCCTTTGCAGTTGGTATCGAATACCCGATCCCACTCCTCCTCTTCCATCTCCACCACCCAGCGATTCGGATAGATGCCAGCGTTGCTCACGGCGATGTCGATGCGGCCGGTTTTCTCTTGCAGCACATCGAACATCGTCGCGATCTGGGCCGCATCGCGTACGTCACCCGGCTGGCTAAGGACGCGATCGCCGAACTCCGCCGCCAGCCCCTGCGCCGCTTCGGAGAGCACATCCGACCGGAAGTCGCTGATCAGCACCGACGCGCCTTCTTCGAGGAAGCCGCGCGCGATTCCCAAACCAATACCGGCAGCCCCGCCGGTAATCAGAACCGATTTCCCTTCGTATCGCATCATCCGTCACACTCCCCGTTTCGACGACAATCATTTGCTTTACGGCGTCCTCGTCTGCGCGCGTCTCCTCCTCTGCCATATCCAGCAGGTCACCGGCTCGGACCGTTGACACAGAATAGAACGCCGTGCTATATACTGATTCAACCTCGACCGTTTTTCAAGGCGGAGTCATGGCACAAACAATTCTGACCCTCAGTAAAGCGCTTACGGTTATCGATGCGCTCGCGCAGTCACATGGGCCGCTCGGCATCAGCGAACTGTCACGTCGCCTTGGGCTTTCCAAGAATCAGATCTTTCGCGTCGTCAAAACGCTCGAACAGTTTGGCTACATTCAAAAAGCGGATGATAAATATGCGCTTGGGCTTCGTTTCCTGGAGCTCGGCCGGCACATCCTCAATGAGAGCGATCTGGTGCAGACGGCGATCCCGCATCTGAATGAAGTGCGTAACGCGACCGGGGAATGCGTCTGCCTTTTCATGCTCGATGGACGCGAGTCGGTCTGTATCGCATTGCGCGAAGGGCTGGGGCTGGTCAATATTACGGCACGGGTCGGCCATCGCTACCTGCTGCATGCCGGGGCCGCGCCGAAGGCGATTCTGGCGAACCAACCGGCTGCGTTCGTCCAGACGGTTATTGATGAGCATGGTCTGCCCGCCTACACGCCGCATACGATCACCGAGCGCGATGAGCTACAGCGAGCGCTGGCGGAAATTCGCGAGCGCGGTTTTGCGTTGAGCAACGAGGACATGCTGATCCACGCCTTCGAGGTCGCGGTGCCGATCTACGATCGCGATGATCGGGTGCGTGCCGCGCTCTCGGTGACCGGCCCGGTCGATCGCTTCGGTCCGGAGGAACGGATCGCCGCGCTGCGCGTCATCGCCGACGTCTGCGATCGGATCAGCGTTTCACTCGGCGCTCAGGTACGTCCAGGCCCGCACGTGCGCACCAATCTAAGGTTCGCAATGAACGAACATGACCCTGCCTCAATCGAAGCTGAGGCAACCGGAGAATACAGGTGACAGGGCCAGGAGCGACATGCCTGGCCAGGAAAGAGAGACGCGGATGGCGGGATTGGTCTTCGGGGCGATCATGCCGCACGGGCATATGGCTATTCCGGAAGCGGTCGGGCCGGACGACCGGGAGCTTGGACACGCGACGCAGCAGGCGATGAGCGAAATCGGGCGGCGCTTCGACGCCGCGAAACCAGACGCGACGATCATCGTGACGCCCCATAACGTCCATGTCGAAGGGCATATGGCGGTCATCACCGCCGGGAAGCTGAGCGGTTCGCTCTCGAACTGGACCAACGAGAATATCGAACTGCAGGGGGCAACCGATCTCGCACTCGCCCGCGCATCGCTCGACGCGCTCAACGCGGCCGGCATTCCGACCGTCGGCGTCAGCTACGGCGGCAACGACAGCGCCTCGGCCACGATGCCGATGGACTGGGCCGTCCTTATCCCGCTCTGGTACGCCGGGGGTCGCACGGAGCCGACGGTGCCGGTCGTCGTCGTCTGTCCGGCGCGCGATATGTCACCGGAAACCCATATCAAAGCAGGTCAGGTGCTGGCGCAGGTCGCCGCCGCCTCGGGAAAGCGCGTCGCCTTCATTGGCAGCTCCGACCAGGGGCACGCCCATCGCGAAGGGCCTCCCTATGGCTATCATCCAGCCGCTGCCGAATACGACAATCGGATCGTCGACATCGTCCGCCGGAATAAGCTGGGTGAACTCCTCGATATCCCGAGCGAGCTGCTCAGCAACGCCAAGGCCGATAGCTTCTGGCAGATGCTGATGCTTCATGGCGCCCTGGGGGACGGTTGGCAGGGCGAGTTTCTCTCGTATGAAGTACCCACCTATTTCGGCATGCTCTGCGCGGCCTATCAGCCGGCCTAGGCGCCGACCCGCACAGGGCTGCGGATGAGGCTATTCACGAACGTTGTCTGTCAGAGCAAGGGGGATCCGTTGGGAACCACCGATTCCATCATGCCGACGAAGGCCGAAATCGCGGGACGGCTGGAAAAGGTTGCCGCGCTCGCGAAGGAGCAGGGCATCGATAGCATTGTCGCGCTCGAGCCGGCACACATCTTCTACCTCTCCGGTTTTCGCACGACGCTTTATACGCGTTTCATGGGTGTGGCGCTCCGTACGTCAGCCCCACAGGAGGCGATGCTGATCGCGACGGCGGTCGATAAGCGCCTCACCGAGCAGCCGGTCTGGTATCCGTCGCTGCTTGACCGGACTGAGATTTACTATCGCGGCGCGCCACCGGAAAGCGGTCTCATCGCGGAGCCCGGCGAGCTGATCGACCAGGTCGTGCGGCCGGGCGATACGGTCGGCATCGACCTGCACGGCGCCAGCTACGGGAATGTCGAGATGATCCTCGGGCGACATTCCGGCCTCAAGCTGCGCGACGCGACGCCGATCCTGTACGCCGCGCGCAGCATCAAATCGTCCAGCGAGATCGCGGCCATGACGC
The DNA here is from genome assembly GCA_937891245.1 of uncultured Thermomicrobiales bacterium. Lineage (GTDB taxonomy): Bacteria > Chloroflexota > Chloroflexia > Thermomicrobiales > Thermomicrobiaceae > CALAGB01. Next base: position 6,733 of record CALAGB010000096.1, read on the forward strand.
TCGCCAACCAGATCGCGGTCGATACGCTCGGCATGGTGCCGTCGCTGTTGCATACCGGCATGACCGAACGCGAACTCGGTGCGGCGCTCGACGGCGCCGCCAAGATGGCCGGTTCCGACGGCTCAGCCTACCCGACATTGATCGGCTTTGGTCCGAAATCGCTGGCGCCGCATGCGCCGCCGACGGCGAAGCGGTTGGATCCGAACTCGATCGTCTGCATCGCCTACGGCCCGATGGCCGGCGGCTACTGCGCCGATATCGTGCGCACCTTCTACTACGGCACGCCACCCGAGCAGGCGGTTCAAAGCGGTGCTCGTGGAGTCGAGATTCAGGCGGCGGCGCTTGATCAGATTCGCGCCGGCACGCGGGCGGGCGACCTGGCGGGAGCGGCCGGCGAAGTCGTGCACCGCTACTATCCAGACGCTCCGAAAACATCCAACGCGGGGCACAGCCTTGGGCTGACTGTGCACGAAGAGCCGTCTTTGCTCGCCAGCAATGACCAACCGCTCGAGACCGATATGATCGTGGCGATCGAGCCGGGCGCACCGGCCCACGCCATGGAGGGGATCGGACTCTATCGACATTGTGACGTCGTGCGCATCACGAACGACGGCTACGATCTGCTCACACCGCTCGACCGCGGATTGATTGTCGTACCAATCAAGGAGGGGTAATCCCGGTTTTCGGGAAGGTCATTCGTTTCGTAGCGTAAGGGGGAGTACAACATGTCTGACGGTATCATACGGTCTCTTCAGCGCAAGAGTTTTTCGCGGCGCGGATTTCTGGTGGCCGGTCTCGGTGTCGCCGGCGCGGCGCTGCTGCAAGCCTGCGGCGGCCAGGAGCCATTAGAGACCGCAACCAGCGCGAGCAGCGCCTCAACCAGCTCGAGTAGCGCCGCGACCTCGGCAGCGACCACGACGACGTCCACCGGTGGAGCGGGAACGCCCACGGCGGAAAGCACGACCGCTGCCGTCGCCACCAGCGCGCCGACCAAACCGGCCGACGTCGAGCACAAGAAGGGCGGCACGATTAACGTCGCCATCATCGGCGAGCCGCCGGTCACGGCGGATGCCATGTTTACCACCAACTTCATCACCACCGACATCACGCGCCAGATCTACGAGGGGCTCTTCGCCCAGGATTCCAAGCTGGGACCGAAGCCGATGCTACTCGATGCGTTTGAAGTGAGTGAAGACGGCCTGACCTACACCTTCAAGCTCCGTTCCGGTGTCAAGTTCCACAACGGCGACACGATGGATGCCGATGACGTCGTCGCCTCGCTCACCCGCTGGGGCAAGATGACCGGTCGTGGCAAACAGATCTTCGCGCTCATGGCGCCGGACGGGCTGAAAGCGGCCGACCCGCAGACGGTGACGCTCGCACTGACGCAACCGGCCGGCGTGCTCCCGGTCTTCCTCGCACTCTACGAGGGCTTCATCACCACGAAAGAAGTCTGCGACGCGATCGGCACCAACAAGATGCCCGACGATCAGATCGTCGGAACCGGCCCGTTCAAGTTCAAAGAGCATCAGGTTGACCGCTATATCAAGCTCGATCGCTTCGAGGACTATTCAGCCCGGAATGATGAGGCCGATGGCCTGGCGGGCAAGAAGGTCGTCTACATCGACGAACTCAACATCATCCCGGTGCCGAATATCTCCGTCGCGACCTCGGGCGTGATCACCGGCGAATACCACTTCGCGCGCGACGTCGACAACAACCAGCTCGATGTGCTCAAGACCAGCCCGGGCGTTACCGCCATCATCAAGAAGCCGGGCGGTTGGATTTGCCTCAACTACAACAAGAAAATGGGCGCGTTTACCGACAAGAAGCTGCGCCAGGCGGTATCGATGTGCTTCGATCGTGAGCAGACACTCATCGCGGCCTATGGGGTCAAAGAGCTGACCCGCATGGATCCAAGCATCGCCGCTCCCGAGACGATCTGGTACAGCCAGGCCGGCAAAGACGTCTATGAGAAGGTCGACCAGGAAGAGGCGAAGAAGCTCGTGCAAGAGTCGAGCTACGACGGATCGCCGATCCGTTGGCTCACGACCAAGGAGTATCTCTACCATTACAACACGGCCGCCTACGTTCAACAGCAGATGGAAGCGATTGGGCTGAAGGTCGAACTGCTCGTTTCCGACTGGGCGACGGTGGTGGAGCGCCGGGCGAAGCCCGAGGTCTACGAAATGCTCGTCGCCGGTCTATCCGGCTCGTGGATGCCCGCCACCCAGCTGTTCAACGATTCCAGCTGGCCGGGCTTCTGGGAGAGCGAACAGCGTGACGAACTCGTCGGCAAGATGATCGAGGAGTCCGATCCGAACAAGCTACAGCAGACGATCGACGCGTACCAGGCGCTTATCTATGACGAACTCCCCATCATGAAGATCGGCGACAACTTCTCGCTCCAGGCGATCCGCGATGAAGTAGTCGGCTTCGATACGGGAGCCAACGACTGGTACTTCTGGAACTGCAGTCTCAAGTAATCGCTGATTGATCCGAGGGTATCCCATCGTTTCGATGTGGATACCCTCGCAGATGAAGGATCCGTATGCTCGCGTACGCTATCCGGCGACTGCTCGTCCTCATCCCGATTATGTGGATCGTGGCAACCGCGGTCTTCCTGCTCTTGCATTCGGCACCGGGTGATCCCGCGGCCTTTATGCTCGGCTCGGATGCATCGGCTGAACAGCAAGCCGAGCTGCGCCACAATCTTGGGCTTGATCGGCCGTTGTATCAACAATATTTCGACTGGCTCGGGAAGGCCGTACGTGGTGACCTCGGTGAGTCGATTTTCCTCGGCAAACCGGTCACATCGGCGCTGGCCGAGCGGGCTGAACCGACAATTCTTCTTGGATCTCTGGCGCTCATCGTCTCGCTCATCATCGGACTCGTCACCGGGGTGCTCTCGGCGGTTCGCCGAGCAAGCTGGCTGGATTTGAGCCTGATGTCCGGCGCGATGGCCGGGGTCGCGGTGCCGACGTTCGTGACGGGGCTGCTCCTTATCTATATTTTCGCGGTCAAGCTTCGCTGGCTGCCGGTCGCGGGTTACGAGCCGATTTCCGCCGGGCTCTGGCCCTGTTTGCGTTATCTCATCCTTCCCGCAATCACGCTGGGCGCGTTCGAGGCGGCGTTCCTCAGCCGGATGACCCGGTCAATGATGCTCGAAGTGATTGGCCAGGATTATGTCCGAACGGCGCGCGCCAAGGGCCTGGTCGAACGCGATGTCATCGTCCGCCATACGCTCCGCAACGCGTTCGTCCCGCTGCTGACGATCATCGGGCTGATGGTTGCGGCCCTGATGAGTGGAGCGGTCGTCACGGAGCAGATTTTTGCCATCCCCGGGATGGGAAGGCTCCTGATTCAGGCGGTCGTACGCCGCGACTTCCCGTTGGTTCAGGGCGCGGTTCTCGTCATCGCCATGCTCTACGTCTTGACGAACTTGCTGGTCGATCTGCTTACCCGCGTCGTCGATCCAAGAATCGAACTCTAGCGAATGAATACGTTGAAGTTGGAAGGTAGGCCGGCTCCGAATGAATGACGACCAGGTCGCACCGGCCAGTCGCGAGGCCAGCAAGCCGGGTTATCAGCCGAGGAACCGGCGTTCTGACGCGACGCTGATGACGACGCCGCCGCGCATTGTGCGCATTTGGCGACAGGTACGCCGGCAAAAACAGGTACTGATCGGCGGGGCGATTATCCTCGTCTTCGTCTTCGCGGCGATCTTCGCGAATCTGATCACAACGAATAGCCCGACGCTCATCGATCCGCGCTTCCGCATGCGATCGCCGAACGAGTATTACTTCTTCGGCACCGACAGCCAGGGGCGCGACGTCTTCGCGCGCGTCGTTTTCGGAGCACGGCTCTCGCTCAAAATCGGCTTCTCAACGTCGATCTTAACGTTGGTGTTCGGCACCGTCATCGGCTTGGTCGCAGGCTACTATCGCCGGGTTGACGGTGTGATCATGCGTATAACCGATGCGATGATGGCGTTTCCGGGAATTATCCTCGCGATCGCGATCATGGCCGTGCGGGGCGCCAGCGTCATCAACGTCATCTTTGCGCTCACCATCGTGGCGATCCCACGCGTCGTTCGACTCGTGCGTTCGCTGGTGATCGGGCTGCGCGAATCGCTCTTTGTTGAATCGGCCATTGCATCCGGTTGCTCCAGTTTTCGCGTCGTCGGCTGGCACGTTCTACCGAACACGGTTTCGCCGCTTATCGTCCAGATGAGCTTCGTCTTTGCGGAAGCAGTGCTGGCGGCGGCGACGCTCTCGTTCCTTGGAGCGGGAGCACCGCCGGAGATCCCCTCCTGGGGGATCATGCTGGCCGACTCGCAACGCTTCATGAACATCGCTCCCTGGACGATGTTCTTCCCGGCGGCGGCGCTGGCACTTACCGTGCTCGGGCTGAATCTGCTCGGCGACGGCCTGCGCGATATGCTCGATCCGCGCCTGCGCCAGCGTTAGTCGATACGCAACGCAGGACGTGCCTAGGACTGGAATCACGTTGACTTCCAGGCCATGGATGCTAGGCTTAACCGAGTGAGCAGCGTGAACTACGCCTTTTTGCTCGCGCGGATAACAGCGTCAGAGCCCTCGGCCACGGTATACTTTCGCGGCGTGAGCGAGTACTGGGCCCGCTGCCGCGATCGATTCGCCCGACATTTCTAAGATTGAGAGAGGGCAGTTCGTTGCCTTTCTGGAGTATGTTACCGATCCTGAGTTCGATACCGGTCTGGGGCCAATTCGTTCGAGCGATCGAATCCGCGCTCCGTTTCACTGCCGATCTGACCGGTAGCGCCGGGATCGCCGTCATCGTCCTCACGATCGTCTTTAAGACGATCCTCCTGCCGCTCACCGTCAAGTCGCTCCGCTCGATGTCGTCGATGCAGGAGTTGCAGCCGAAGATCAAGGATCTCCAGAAGAAGTACGCCAAGGACCGGCAAAAGCTCTCTGCTGAAACGATGAAGCTCTACCAGGAGCATGGCGTCAATCCGGCGGCCGGTTGTTTGCCGATGCTTCTGCAGGTTCCGATCTTCTTCGGCCTCTATTTCGCCATTCGCGCGCTGTCGTCCCATGGTGGCGGCGTCTGGAACGATTCGTTCCTCTGGCTGCCGAACCTCGCGAAGGCTGATCCATATCACATCCTGCCGATCGGGGCCGGCATCTTCCAGTTCGTTCAGACGCGCATGGCGCGCCCACGGAACCAGGGCAAAGCGGCCGATCCACAGCAGCAGATGATGAATACGATGATGACCTTCACGCCGCTCATGGTCGTCATCTTCGGCTGGTCGTTTGCGTCTGGTCCAGTCATTTACTGGGCAGTCTCGGCCGTCTACAGCGCGGTGCAGCAGTATTTCATCACCGGCTGGGGTTCGATGCTCGACTGGTTCCCCTTCTTGCCCGACCTGCCGGAGCACCGCCGTCTCGGCTACGAAGCGCCCGAAAAGCGCGCCAAGCGTCGTGAGCAAGCGGGCGAGCAAAAAGGCCTCTTCGGGATGCTCAACAAGCAGATCCAGGCGCAAGTCCAAAAGGTTGAGGAAAAGGAAACCGCGACGGATAGTGACGAAGGCGATGACAGCACTCCGACACCATCCCGCCCCAAGGCGAAAGCACGTTCCAGCGCCGGACGCACCGCGGTCGCGACCCAGCGTCCGGCGCCCAGCCCCGACCTTGTCCCTCGTCGTTCCCGCGGCGGCGCCAAAGACAAAGGTTCAAAGGATCGGTAGAGGGTAACGGCCCTCACCCGACCCCTCTCCCAGAATTGGGAGAGGGGTGTTTTTTTGGTGATCTGGTCACGCCTGGCCGGCTCATACGTGGTCAGGCGAGGGTGGCCGGCGCGTCGTCAAGTCCACCGAACCGCATTCACGCTCACACAAAGACACCCCTCTCCCGTGCGGAACGGGAGAGGGGCCGGGGGTGAGAGCCCTTCTTACTGCGCGAACTTGGTCGGGTCGTCGGGCGCTGGCCCGGTGGGCGGGTTCCCGTAGCGCCAGCGGTAGTAGTGCTGGCCGACGTTCCCCATTTCGACCTTCCAGTTATCCGGGTTCGATGGCGTGTACGTGAGGCAGCGGCGCTCGAAGCACTGCACCAGCACGTCTTGCACGACACCGCCCACTTTCACCTTCGACCAGTACGCTTCGGTCACCGGATAGCCGGTTGCGTAATAGGTCGGGTTGTAGAGCTGGCCTGTTTCTTCATGGCCGTTATTATCGATCGTGCCGGTGCTGTTAAGGAATTCGAGGAAGACGCTCGCGACGCGGTGGCCGGTCTCGCGGATATAGTCGCTCGCCGTCACACCGTACGACGCCAGATCGGCATCGTTGCCGACCTGCCCGTCACGCGTCAGCGTCTGCGTGATCGTACTGCCATCCGGCAACGCGTCGGCCCCGGCGAGTGGCCCGAAGGTGGCGTAGGTCGGACCGGACGTGTCATCCGGATCACCAGCCACCGGAATCTGAGCCGGCTGGCGCTGATCGAACTGCTGCACACCGATCTGCACCCGACCACTCATCATGTCTGACACAAGCAGACCGGCCGAGACGTACCAGTCATCATTCTTATTGCCGTACGGATTAGTGATCTCCATGCGCGCTTTATCGAAGTAAGCCACCAACCGCTGGCCCTGCTGTGCTTCCTTGTACGGCTCCGTTGTTACCACAAACGCGTTCGGTCCCCAGTTCCAGGAGCGAACGACCGAGCCGGTCTCGACAGGGTGATCGAGCGTTTGCCAGGTTGTGGCGAAGTTCGGCAAGAGCACACGTCGTAACGCCGCTGCCGCGTCAAGGAGGCCGGCACCTCCGCCCTGATTCACGGGAATCGACTTGCGTGCCGTGCCGGTCAACGCCGATCGGATCTGCTCAACCGTGAGACTCGGATCAACCGCATGCAGCAACGCCGCCGTACCCGACACCATTGGGGTAGCAAATGAGGTGCCCGAAACGACCGCCCAGGTATTGCCGTGCGTCGCTTCCCAGTAGGTCGTCAGGATATCGACACCCGGTGCCGAGAGATCGACGCGGCTGATCCGCGACGAGAACGAAGCCACGTCGTTGCCGGCGTTGTTCGCCGCACCGACGGAAATCGTTTCAGAATAGCTTGCCGGGAACGACGCCTGATCCGGGCTATTGCCCGACGCCGCCACCACCACCACGTTATGGCTGTAGGCGTAGTCGATCGAGGCTTCCAGCGTCGCGCTCGGCGAACTGGAACCGAGGCTCAGATTGATGACCGAAGCGCCATGGTCGACAGCGTAGTAGATGCCCTGGGCGATGAAACTGACCGGCGCGCCATCGGCATTACCGACCTTCACCGGCAAAATATCGACGTCCCAGGCGACTCCGGCGATGCCCACGCCGTCGTTCCCACGCGCCGCCACGATGCCGGCAACCGCCGTGCCGTGGCCGACATCATCGGTCGGGTCGGCGTCGTTGTTGAAGAAGTCGTAGCCGGACAATACCTTGCCGGCCAGGTCGGGGTGATCGGCACGCACACCCGAATCGAGCACCGCCACGATGGTCGATGGCTGACCGGTCGCAATGTCCCAGGCGCCCGGCAGGTCATCGGTCTTGACCCAGTTCTGCTGGTCGAAGAGCGCGTCGTTCGGTTCGATCTGCCACTGGTAGACCGTGTTCGGCTCGATATAGGCGACCGAAGGGTCTTGCATCCAGCGTGCGACGACATCGGACGGACGATCGCTGGTGTCGATCCGAACGGCATAGGCGTCCGACTGCGCGGCAATCCGATTCACGGCGCTACGACCGACCACCGAGAGAAACGCGGCAACACCGGCGCTGGGTGTCGAGCGCATGCCGACGATCCAGTCGTGCGTGGGTGTATTCGCGGTGGCAGTGGAGGCATGGGTGCCGGTGGCACCTGCGGTTGCCGGATAGAATGTGAGTACGCCGAACGCACATGCGATGAGCCACAGGAGACCCCTGCGCTCAATTCTGCGAAATGTCAAATGCTGTCCCCCAACGTGTCGCTGAAACCGGACGCGCGAAGCGGCACTCCGCCCGTCAACGGCCAGTTCCCGTCTGACTCAATCCTGTGCGGTGAGCGAAGCTCACCAGCGCTCCGCTTGAGCCGGCCATGCTCCGACGTTCGCTGAGCCTTTGGTTGTTGCGGCTGATTGAAACCAATCCCTACCCGAGCTGCGGCCTGTCCCGCGGACCACTAGCTTAACGCCGGACGATCGACACGGTTACCTTGGACCATTCCGGCATATCCATCAGATCATAGCGCTCACCTTCTCCCATCGCTAGCGGGATTCGCGGTACGATCAAGCTAGACGCTGAGAACCCCGGCGGCTATCTGCTGCACGTCGCGCGCCATGAATCAGAGCGATCTCTTCCGATCAGCGGTCGCCGAGGTCGGGGGAGAGCCTTTTATTGAAGGCCGATCTCCACTAAACTGGTCGTACGACAGCAGAATTGAAGGTAGCGGCGGGTCACCGCGACACGCGGTCTCTTCATGAAAACAAACGAGGGGGAACCGATGCAGGTCACGATCTTCGGAGCCGGCGCGATCGGCGGCACGATTGGCGCCTTCGCCAGTCAAGCGGGGCATGACATCACCCTGGTCGATGTCGTACCCGAGCACGTACAGGCGATGAACGAGAAGGGGCTGCACATCGTCGGCAGTCGAGGCGATCACTACTATCCGGTCAAGGCGATGCTGGCCAAGGATGTGAAGGGGCCGCTGAAGACCGTTTTTCTCTGCGTCAAAGGACACTTCACCGAGGGCGCGATCAAGGAGATCGCCCCGCTACTGGCGCCGGACGGCTACGTCGTCTCGATCCAGAACGGGTTGAACGAGGAGATCATTGCCCAGGAGATCGGTGCCGAACGTACGGTCGGCTGTTTCGTGCATTTCGCCGCCGATCTGATCGAGCCAGGCGTCATCCAGTTCGCCACCGAACAGGCGATCCACATCGGCGAGCTGGATGGCTCGCTGACGCCCCGGCTGAACGATATCGAGCAGGTGCTGAGCAGCGTGATGCCGGTCGATATCACGACCAACATCTGGGGCTATCTCTGGGGCAAACTCGTCTACGCCGCGATGGCCTTCGCTATTTCAACCGTCGACGGCACGGTGCAGGAAGTGCTCAGTGATCCACGTGGGCGCCGGGTCGCACTGGCAGCCGCCTCGGAGGCCGCGAAGGTCGCTTCGGCCCAGGGTCATCCGCTCGAGATGATCGGCAACTTCAATCCGAACGCCTTCTTGCCCACGCCAGGCTGGGAGACGGAGGCGAACCGCAACCTCGATCAGCTTGGCGCGGAGATGCAAGACTCGTTCAAACCGCACATGGGCATCTGGATGGACCTCAAGGTGAAGCGACGGAGAACCGAAGTCGATATGCAGTCGCTGCCGATTGTGCGCAACGGCGAGCGGCTCGGCATCCCAACGCCGGTCAACGCGAAGGTCGTCGAGGTCGTGCACGAGATCGAAGATGGCAAGCGGGGCATGGGTTGGGAGAATCTCGACGTGCTCGAAAGCGCCATCCCGGTGAGCTGAACACGCCGCGGGACGACAGGGCACCGAAAACGATTGTGGAGACTACCGTGGTCGTAAATCGAGCCGACCTGAGCGCGCTCGCACGCGATATCGGTCCGCGACTACCCGGCACCGGCAAAGAGCGCCGGGCGGTCCACTACGTGATGCGTCGCCTGCGCGAAATCGGCGTACCGGCAGCGCTGTTGCCGGTACGCGTGCCACCGAGCTTCGCCTTCATGTACGTCGTGCTCTTCTGCTGGATCGCGGTCGGTGTGCCGATCGCCGTCGTGTCAGTACCGGTCGGCTTCATCGTCTCACTGCTCGGTGCCATCGTCTTCGGTCTCGAACTTCTGCGGGTGCCCATCATCTCGCGTCTCTTCGCGACCCGGCGCGGGAGCAATGTGCTCGGGATCATTCCGGCACGCGTCAACGATGAGATCGGTCAACCGGCGCGCCGCGTCATCCTCACCGCGCATCTCGATACGGGCCGTTCCGGGCTGCTCTGGCACCCGTCGCTCATCAAGGTGCTGCGGTCGTTCGTCATTACGATCATTTGTTGCGTGATCTGGATTCCGATCCTACTGCTCGCCGGCAATTTCCAGCGAGTCGGGTCGATCTGGCAGATTGCCTGGGTGCCGATGGTCATCCTGCTCCTTGTCGCCATCCTGCTGACCGAGTCGGAGACTCGCGGGAAAGCGCTCCACGGCGCCAACGACAACGCCTCCGGCGTGGCGGCATTGCTCGCGCTGGCAACCTCTCTCAAGAGCACGCATCCCGACAACGTCGAGTCCTGGCTCCTCTTCACCACCGGAGGGGAAGCGGGACAGGCCGGCATGCGTAGCTTCCTGATCGAAAACAGCTTTCTGCCGGAAGAAACGTATTTCATCAATCTCGATCAGGTCGGCGCCGGTTCAATTCGCTATACCCAGGCAGAGGGGCTTCTGCGCAAGCGTGCGACATCAGCCCAGCTTCTGAAATACGCCAGTGAGATCACGAGCCGCCATCTCGAATGGGGGCTGGCAGCCGCCGACTACCGGCTGTTGCCAACCGATCAATACGCAGCGTGTATCGAAGGCTACGAGGGGATGTCGATTATCGGCCTCGACGAAAACGACCTGCCGCCGCACTGGCATCAAACAACGGATACGCTCGACGCCATCGACCT
>CALAGB010000097.1 GCA_937891245.1 uncultured Thermomicrobiales bacterium
GGATGATCAGCCCTTCGGCGAAGATCTCGGTCGCGTCGGGTGGCGTACTCCCCGGCGTCTTGCCGCCGACATCCTGATGATGCGCCAGGCTGGCGCTCAGCGCGACGACGTAGTCGTCGACGAAGACTGGTTCGACGATCGTAATGTCGGGCAGGTGGGTGCCACCGTCGTACGGATCGTTGAGGATGTAGAGATCACCCGGGCGCATCGTATCGGGTGGGAAGACTTCGACGACGCGGTTGACCGCCGTGATGATCATGCCGAGCTGCGCGGGAATGGCCGCTGCCTGCGCCAGCGTCTTGCCGTTTCGATCGAAGAGGGCCGCCGAGGCATCGAGCGCTTCCTTGATGACTGGCGAGAAGGCGCTCTTGCAGAGCGTCACCTCCATCTCGTCGGCGATCACGTCGAGCCGGTTGCGGATCACTTCGAGCGTAATCGGGTCGGTTGCCACACGTTCCACTTCGCGCCTCATTCTTCCTGCACGCCGTTAGGCGAGCCGGGTCAGGTGGACGTTGCCGAGCGTGTCGGCGAGCGCTTGCCAGGCGGGATAGACGATGGTGGTCGTATCGGCCTGCTCGATAATTGCCGGGCCGTTGATCGGTTGGTCGACCGGCAAGCGCTCGCGTCGGTAGATCGGTGTCTCCACGTAGTCGCTGAACTCGTCGAAATAGACCGGCCGCCGCGCGACCAGTGCGTCCTCCACCGTGACGCGTCCGTTCGGTTCATGCGTCAGTTGTGGTCGCGCGAGCGCATGCGTATGGACGCTGCGCAGGTTGACGATCTCGACCTGGTTGTTTCGGTTACAGTGGCCGTAGACCTCTTCATGCACCTGATGGAAACCTTCGAGCAACTGAGCGATCGTGGCATCCGAAAGTTCCAGCGAGGCCAGCGGCACTTCCAGCTCGTACGACTGGCCAACGTAATGCATCTCGCACGAATGCCGGACATTGATTTGATCAAGCGGCACACGATCTTGTCGCATCTTCTCGCGACAGACCTCGTCGAGCCGGTCGAACGCCTCGCCCATCGCATCGAGATTGACGGTGTCAGTGGGCTGGGCGAAGGTCATCGAATGCTCGTGCTCGATGTCGGCGACGAGCAGTCCGAAGGCTGAGAGAACGCCGGGCGACGGCGGGATGATGACCGAAGCGATGCCCAACTCTTCGGCCAATCGTCCGGCATGTACGGGACCGGCGCCGCCGAGCGGCACGAGCGTGAAGCGGCGGGGATCGTGCCCGCGGCGAACCGAAACGAGCCGCAGTTGATCAGCCATCCGGGCGTTGATGATGCGGTGGATGCCGGCCGCCGCCGCCGGGACGCTGAGGCCGAGCGGCCCAGCGACCTGCCGTTCGATCGCTTCACGCGCGAGATCGGGCGAGAGTCGCAGTTCGCCGCCCGCGAAATAGTCCGGGTTGAGATAGCCAAGCACGGCGCTGGCGTCGGTCACCGTCGGTTCAGTGCCGCCCCAGTCGTAGCAGGCCGGACCGGGATTCGATCCGGCGCTTTGCGGACCGACTCGTAAGCCGCCGCCCGCGTCGATCCAGGCGATACTGCCGCCACCCGCGCCGATCGTATTGACATCGATCATCGGCTGCCGCAGGGGATAGTTGCCGATCGTTCCCTCGCTGCCGATCAGCGGTTTACCGTGCCGCACCAGCGCCGCGTCGCTACTGGTGCCGCCGATGTCGATCGTGATCAGGTCGTTTATCCCGGCCCGTTCACCAACGTAGCGACCGCCGATGACGCCGGCCGCCGGACCCGAGAGAATCGTCGCCACGGTCTTTTCGAGGACGGTATCGGCACCGGTGATGCCGCCACGCGATTGCATGATCTCTAGGCCGATGCCGGTATCGAGTTGATGCAGCCGCGCCTGTAGCTCGGCGACGTAGTTGGCGATGACCGGCCGGACGTAGGCGTCGAAGGCCGTGACGCAGAGTCGTTCGTATTCGCGAAACTTCGGGTCGAGCACGCTGGAGAGCGAGACGGGCATTTCGGGATACAACTCGCGGATGATCTCCAGCGTTCGTCGCTCGTGGTCATCGTTGCGGAATGAAAAGAGGTAACAGACGGCGATCGCTTCGACCTGATGCCGCTCGACCAATTCGCGCACGGCCGAGCGGACGGCATCGTCGTCGAGCGGCCGGATGACCTCGCCCTCTGGTCCGATGCGCTCGGGGATGCCCTTGATGCGGCGGCGCGGTGCCAGGAAGATCGGTGTTTCGGGATCAATGAAGAGGTTGTACATCTCCGAGCGGCGCTGGCGGCCGATCACCAGCACATCCTCGAAACCGTCGGTCGCCAGGATGCCAATGCGCGCGCCCTTTCGTTCGAGTACGGCGTTGGTGGCGATCGTCGTGCCGTGAATGAGCCGATCGATCTGCCCCGGCTGTGCTCCGGCCGTTTCGAGCACCTTTTCCAGCCCGCGCATAAAACCCTCGAACAGGCGCGGCGGCGTCGACGGTACCTTCGTTGAAAAGAGCTGTTGACTGGCGAAATCGTAGGCAACGACATCGGAAAAGGTTCCGCCGATATCGATCCCGACACTAACCGTGCGGGCCGTGCCGCCCGCGGGCTGCTGTTCATCCTGCGTCACGCATCTTCTCCGATTCGATCTATGCCTGCCGTCCGGGCAGAATTTCACTCACTGTTGGAAGCTCATTGAGGTTCAGAATACCCTCTTCCAAGCGTTCACTGGCGGCTTCGCCGATGACCGGGAAACTCAGCGCACGGTATTTCGCGAGCCGGTCGGCTTCGCTGAACGGCACGCTCGGGTCGCCCCAGGGTATGTCGATCGCGATTCGATACGTCTCGCCGCCGGTCGTCGTGAGCGCGAGCCGGGCCGGGGTTTCGTGCGAGTCAAAATAGCGTTGTGAGAGATCAGACGCCTCGATGAGCGTAATCCGGCGTCGCAGATCCGCGATTTGTGGATCGTGCAGATCGGCCTCGTTCATGCCGGTACGCGCTGAACGTCCGGCGAGTTCCAATGCCATGACATGCCGCACGCTGAATTGGGCGTCGATGATATCGGTCGGCTCGGCGGCGCTCAGGTTGCGCGCGACTTCGTAAAAGGTCTCCAATTCCAAACCGGCAATCAGCTCCGGCATCAGGTCGGGATGCTGTTCGCGCAGCAGCCGAACAGCGTCGATCGCGCTATGCGTCCAGCGGCAGGCGGCGTATGGCTTTATCCCGGTCCTGGGGAGTTGCCAGGAATCGCCCAGACCATCAAGGACCGCCTCCGGCTCCCAACGATCAGAACCGGCCATGCGCCAGAAGCCGCGCTCGGAATCGAGGATGTTGTCGTTACCGAGGAAGCCGCGGCGCGCCAGGAGCGCGCCGAGCACTCCCCCCTGCGACGCCCAGCCGTAATTGTTCTTCGACCAGGAGAAGGGGCGCTCGTCCAGTTCCAACCCGAGCTTGCGCATATTCGGCACCGGCGCGTTGACGGCCGCCAAGCCGAGCGCGTGTCGCCATTGCTCGCGGTCGAGCCGGAGCAGCCGCCCGGCCGCGACGACCGCGCCGAGCGTCTGCCAGACGCTCAGCCCGTAGACCAGTCGGTAGCGCTCGGGCGATGGCCTGCCGGCGTTTTGTACGCGGATCATAATCTCGTACGCGAAGGCGATCGCCTCGATGATCTCAGCCCCGCTCCGCCCCAACTGCTCACCGACGTTCAGCGCGGGCGAGATCGCGGTGCCGCCCGGATGGCCGGCCAGCGTGTCATCGAAGTCGAGCAGATTCGACAGCGCCGAGTTGAGATAGATGGCGTTGAGCAGGCTCGTGCGCTCACCGCTGGCGAAGACGGTCGCCTGCGGTGCGCCGCCCTGTTCACCCAAGAGTTCCAGCAGAATTTTCCCCGGTTGCAACGTACTGCCGCCGATCGCGCAGCCAAGGTGATCGAGAATCAGCCATCTCGCCGCCTCGCGGACCGCTTCCGGCACCGCGTTCCCCGGCGTATCGGCCAGCCAGCCGGCCAGTTCGTCGGTGATCGCCCGCACGCCAGTCTGTGTCTCCATGCAACGCTCCTCTGATCTGGACGCCCACGATGTCGGATCGCTCTCGGGAGTTCATGATGTGCTGGATCATCTGACAATCTGATCCTAGTGTCGTTACGGACGCCCTGTCAATGAGCCTGCAACTCTTTTGGTGACGAGCCGCCGACATTGACAGGCCAAGGCCCCGGTGTACGCTGAACAAGGCGAAACAGATAATCCGATAATCTGCCGGATGTGGACTGACGGCGATCTGTGTACGTGGAGCGAAGCGATGAAACCGTCTCTGACTGACGGCCGAACTCTGAGCGATCGGGTTTTGCAGACCTTGCGCCAGTTGATCGTCGAAGGCGAGCTGGCGCCCGGTACACGCCTGGTCGACAGTGAGCTGGCCGAGCGGTTGCAGATCAGTCGCGCGACGGTGCGCGATGCCTTTCGCCGTCTGCAGCATGAGGGCGCGATCGTCAACTATCCATACCGTGGCTATTTCGTTGCCAAATTCGACACGCGGGATGTCGCCGATCTGTTGAGCCTGCGCGGCCTGCTCGAAGGGTACGCCGGGAAGATCGCGATCGACGCGCTGACCGAGGCCGACTTCGCGGAGATGGAACGGGTCACCGGGCGGATCGAGCGACTCGAGTATCAGACGGACGTGCAGGAGATTCGCGAGCTCGATATCCGCTTTCATGATGTCGTCGTGGAGCGGGCGGGGCACCCGTTGTTGCTCGAACTCTGGTCAGTGCTCGATAGCCGCCTGGTAGTGCTGAACGCACTCTCACGCGATGTGTTGCGCATGGAGACGGCCGATACCGCTCGCCGCCATCGAGCCTACATCGCGGAACTGCGCTCGCGCGATCCGGAGCGTGTCGCGAGAGCGGCGGCCGACCATTACCAGTTCTATTTGCGTCGACTCGAAGAAGCGATGGCCGAGGCGGACGAGACCGGCACGTAGCCTCGTGCAGCGATGTCCGGAGGAATGGAATGCCGAACGGCGCGACCGCACGAGAGGGGGCCAGGAGCGTGGCAGGCAATAACAGCGAAGTGATTATCGTCGGTGGTGGTGTCGTCGGCACGTCGACCGCGTTTCACCTTGCCGAGCGCGGCGTCAAGACCGTGCTGTTCGATCGCGGTGAGATCGCCGGTGCCAGCAGCGGTAAGAGCGGTGCACTGGTGCGGATGCATTACACCGATCCGAACCAGGGCCGGCTGGCGAACGAAAGCCTTCCCTATTTTGCCAATTGGAGCGAGCGCGTCGGCGTGGGTGACTGCGGCTTTGCGCGGAGCGGCGTCATTATCACCGCGACGCCGCGCAACTTCGACGCGCTGCCCGCCAACGTCCGCATGCTGCAAAGCGTCGGGGTCAACACCTGCATCATAAACGGCGACGATGTGAAGCGCCTGCAACCATGGGTCAACTCGGAAGGGCTCGACGTCTGTGGATTCGAGCCGGATTCCGGCTGTGCCATGCCGAAGGCGACAGCCGAATCGTTCGCCGAGGCGGCGCGCCGGA
>CALAGB010000098.1 GCA_937891245.1 uncultured Thermomicrobiales bacterium
ATGGTTCAGTCCTGAAACGCGACGCAAAGTGATTTCGTCGTGCTCGAGCATAGCCGTTCGACTAACGGCGTCGCCTCGCTCGCTATGTCTCGGCCATCCACGTCTTTACAGCAGTCGGTCAGGAAGACCGTTGTGTCACTCCGCTTCGAATCCAGTTTCTCTGGATTGATATTGTCGCAGAGTAATTTTTGCCGCGCATCGATCTGCGATGCGTTTGAGTACCAGCGGTCCTGCGTATTTTCGCCATCCGACAGCAGGATGATTACATCGGTATACGGAGCGCTTTGCGATAGATCCCGTTTGGATTGAAGAGCTTCGGTCCGCAAATGCGCATACTCTTATGCTCCGGATGGGTCGGGTCATTGATGGCTTCCAAGTAGTCCGCATAGCCTGGCACACCGTCGAGATCTTCCGGAGGGCAGCGGCAGGTGGCGTCGAGTAAGAGCGGGCCATCCATCGACGAGTCGTCGAACCACTTTCCAGCCTGATGAAGTGGTCCCGGCCGTCTCCGAAGTCATAGAGATAGTGGATCGTTCTGGTGCCGGTGTTGCGGACGATGCGCTCACGATCAACGTTCCAACTCCTGGGGAACGGACCCTGGCTCCTACGAGGCCAAGGGTGCTACGGCGGGCGGTCAAATCGGTTATCGCTGGCAGGCTGATGCGTGGGTGTGGGCCAGAAAGCGCAAGGTAACTGGGCCAATTTCAAGGGCAGCACACTCAACATCAATAGTGATCGCAATCTCGTCTCGTCGAACGTGGGTGCGTTGGGCCTGTTCACGGGTGAGGTTGGCATCTTGGCGTATGAATCCCGCTCGCTTGCGGAATCAAAATGGAATTCCGGTCACTCAACGTCTTCCGCGCAAGTTAACACGCATTGAATCTGTTCGACCTCGCCATCGCGAAGTGGCCGGTCAACCCTCGCTTTGAATTGACGAAGATCAGTTCATGCGAGTCTGTGCTCTGTGTTCGGGGAGCTGCCGACGGTGCCGACATTTTTCACCTCCGCGGAGCGATTTGCAGCTGGCGCCATTGAAGGCAGACAAAGAACAATCCGGGACTTCGCCTTCGGTTATTGCCGATCAGGAGGCTTCGAGTGCCGAACGTCGTCGCTGCTGCTCGCCGGTGATGTCGATCGGTTTGCCGCTGGCGCTTCGGTACGGCCCCGCTGGGTCACAACGTCGCATCCGGATGTCACTTCGCAGGATGGGTAGAAGTTTACGGACCTGAAGCAGGAAAACGCAACACGCGCGATCTAACGAGACAAACGTCGAAAGAAATCGATGAGGAAATTTCAGAAA
>CALAGB010000099.1 GCA_937891245.1 uncultured Thermomicrobiales bacterium
CTTGCACGAATTGCCGCGGCCTATCGACCCTTCGGCTTGGCCGCTGGCAACATGCTCGAACCGCGCTGCCTCGATCTCCGTGGCCGAGACCTCACTCAGCTGACACGTTTTCGATCCGCGGGCCCAACCCCGATGCTGTCCACGCACGAACTGGCGGGGCTCTGGCACCTTCCCCATGGTGATACCGACGTGCCGCTGCTCGAGCGCACCGGTGCCCGCCAGCGTCCACCGCGTCCCGAGACTGTTGCCCACGGCGCGCGCATTGGCGTCGCGTTTCACCGGGGTCAACCGATCCCCGTGGCGCTGCCGGAATCAGTTCTGGATCGGCACCTGCTGCTGGTCGCCAAGACGCGGCGTGGGAAGTCATCGCTCCTACTACGTCTCGCGCACGTTCTCATGGAAACCCAACCCCACCGCACGTTGGTGCTGATTGACCCCCATCAGGACCTGGCGCACAGCGCACTTGGCCTGGTTTCGCCACAGTGGCAGGACCGAGTCGTTTATCTTGATGTCAGCCATCGAACGCGTCCATTCGGGCTCAATCTCCTCGACGCTCGCCTCTTCAGCGATCGCGACAAGGCCGTGGCCAACACCTTGACCATTTTCCGACGCGAATTCGATCGCTTCTGGGGACCGCGCATGGAGGACGCGTTCCGCTTCGCGTTGCTGACCCTGTACGAGGCGAATCGCGTCATCTGCGCGGCGGATCCCTGCGGGCGTGCGCGACAGCATACGGTCCTCGATGTGCCGGCTTTGTTGGTCGACCCGGCATTTCGTCGGCGCGTTTTGGAGGTGGTCACCGATCTGGCCATCGCCACCTGGTGGACGAGCTACTTCGAGCGGCTCGACCGCCGATTTCAGCTCGAGATCGCCAACCCGGTGCAGACCAAAGTGCAGCGCTTTGTCGGCAGTCGCGCGGCACGTGCCATCGTCGGGCAGCCACAGTCAACGATCAACCCAGCGGAGTGGCTTGCGGCAGGCAACATCATTGTGGTCAACACGGCCAAAGGCGTGGTCGGCGAGGATACCTCTGCGTTGATCGGTGCCACGCTCCTGAACCTTGTATCGCTGCTGGTCGCCGAGCAGGCGGCGCTGGAACCAGCGTCGCGTCGAGCAGTGACGTTCATCGTCGATGAGTTCCACACGCTGCCGGGGGCGGACTATGAGGCGATACTCGCCGAACTGGCGAAGTACGGGGCCAATCTGATCCTCGCCACGCAGAGCCTCGCTCGCCTTGATGTGGTCGATCGTGCCGATAATCGCGCGCTGCGATCGACCCTCTTTGCCAATCTGGACGGCCTCGTTGCGTTCCAGACCAGCGCCGAGGATGCGCGGTACCTTGTGCGCGAACTCGGACCGGAGGTGGATGAGCAGGATTTGGTCTCACTCCCCTTACATCAGTGCTATGTGAAGCTCTTCGCAGGTGATGACCCGCTTCCGACCTTCTCGGTCCAGCTCGATGCGCCGCCCCATAGCGACCGTAAGTTGGCGGAGGATCTTGCGTCAGTCTCGGCCGCACGCTTCGGGCGCGATCGCGCGGCGGTCGAGCGTGACCTACAGGCTGCGCTTGAACGGATTCACGAGAGCCATCAATCAACGGCAATCACGGGCACCGGCGTTGCCCGTGATCTCGCAGCGACCACAGAACGTCCACGGAAGTCGAAGGGTCAGCGGAACGACCACCGTCCGTCCAAGCGGCAAAGGGCGAGAATTGAACAAACTCCGTTGTTCGATACCCGCGTCACTGCATCGCATCAGAATCTTACCCAGGAGGAAGGACAATGAACGATCGAGCGCGATGGAGTGATGCGATACAGACCGCCGCATGGATCCGTAGGCGTGGGCGGGATCACGAGATTCTGCTCTTGCTCTCGCAACTCCCGCTGCTGCCCGCTCAGTTGATCGGAAGACTCACGCGACATCAGAGCCCTGCGAGCACTTATCGTTGCCTGACTCGACTCCGCGGAGCGGGACTCGTCACGACGGTCCGGCCAGCCATCAGCCGAGGACACGGGCCAGCGCTGAATTACCTGACCAATCTTGGACTGGCGACCGTCGGACTGCTCACCGGGGTCGAACCCGCGGTCCTCGCCCGCCAACATCGATTGCGAACGGCCGATCTGGCGGCCATGTTGGCGCAGTTACCGCACGTGCTCGCCAGTTACGAATTGCTCGCGTTCGTCGTCGCTGTGCAGCCAGGCCCGGCCGAGTTGCTGAGGTGGGAGCGGCCGTTCCGGCGGAAGTTTCGAAAGCCCAGCCGAGTCACTCCGGTCACGGTCGAGATGCCCGCGTACGTGGACCTTAGGCATTGTGCGCAAGTAGCGTCGTTCCTCCTCTATCCTGATCTGGGAACGGTTCCGCTCCGTGCAGTTCGTCCTGCGCTCGACCGACTCGCAGTCTACCAATCACGTCCGGTTGGAATGATGCCGACCGTGGTCGTCGTGACGAGCACTCAAGCGCGTGTCGACGCCTGGGAACGACTACTCGACGAGGTTGCCGGGCGGCGGGGTGTCAAGCCTGTGCCAGCCCGGTTGCTCACGTGGGAGGAACTTCGCGACGACCACAGGATCGACGTGGGTGCACGCCACGATCAGCGAACACGGGTGCAGGCCTTGGTACCGCTCGTCCATCTCGAGACGCTTGAACCACGGAGCCGTTCGGGTACACCACTCCTCTCATTTATATGCGATCCGCTGGATCCTACGCCGACAGTAGATCGTCGATCCGTTCAGTTGGGCCAGATGGCCATTCGGCTCGGACCAGCTGATTTCGAGCTCGTTGACCTCGTATCGCGGCATCCGTTCCTCGCGTTGCGTCAACTTGCCTCTGCGCTTGCCGTCGAGGTGCCAACGGTTCGACGACGGCGTAATCGGCTGATCGCGGATGGAGTGTTGCGGCTCGTCCGGTCAGACGAGATCGGGAATCCTGAGCGCAGCGATGAATGGGTCGAGGTGACGGCTGCAGGGTTAAGACTCATGGCCGCTCATCACGGGTTATCGCCGTCCGCAGCAGTGCGCGCTCTTGGTCACGCTGGCGGCGGTCCTGAGCATCCGTTTGGTCAGCGGACAGCCCTAATCCGTCAGTTTGAGCACACTTGCGGGGTCAATGACGTCTTCGTGAGATTCTGCAAGATCGCACGCCAGCTGGCGGCGACTGGCAGCGATGATGCTCTGGTTGCGTGGCGCAATGCAGCAGCCTGTGCCCGGGGACGTCTCCGTCCAGACGCGTATGGGGTGTACCGCCACCACGGACGGCTCTCGGGCTTCTTCCTGGAGTACGACCGCGGCACCATGAGCGCGCGTGACTACGCGGCCAAGTTCGCCGCGTACTATGCCTATCGTCGGAGCGGGCAATTCGAACGCGACTACGACGGGTTCCCGACGATCCTGATGCTGACGTCCGACGACCTAGCCGAAGAGCGGATCGCTGGTGCTGTTCAGGCGGCGATGGTGGGACGCGGAGTTACGTTGCCGTTGCTTCTCACGTGCCAATGGCGCGTCGATGACCGGCGCAATCCAGACGGATTCTTGGGCCGGATCTGGAGCCAACCAACGGCGCTTGTTCAGGAACGCCGAAGTTGGTTCACCTGTCTTGCCCACAAGTCCGAGCTCGTGCCGTGCTCCCGTACGAGAGTTTGAAGGAGACGAGTCGTGCAACGCGATCACGGTGCTGCTGCTGAAGCCCGGCCCCTCCGTGAACGGCAGCGTGAGTGGGCGCTGCTCCATTTGCTTGCTGCCTTGGCCGATATTGCTGCCGATGTCGAAACGAAGCGGACTCGGGAAGACCAAGCTACGGATGCGTCCAGGGTCGAAAGGGGCCGGGACGACGCGGATAAGTGATACATTGGGTTCGTCGACTGGGTCGACGAGACGAGATGGCATTGGTGGATGTAGCCTGGCTCGCTCGCCGCAACTAGGAGATGACGACGGTTGCGATGCGACGGACTCGGGAGCGCTATTCACGTCGGAGGATGGGTCATGCGTGGGGCGGGAGTCGGTGGTTCGGGACCAACACGGGCGGCTCTGTACTATCGGGTGAGTTCTGAAGAACAGGTGGAAGGCTACAGTCTTGATGCGCAAGCACGGGCGTGTACCCTGTACTGCGAAGCGCATGGGTGGACCATCGTCCGAGAGTATCGGGATGAGGGTCGCAGCGCTCGTTCCGAAGATCTGTCGAACCGGCCGCAGTTCTCCACCATGCTCCGCGACGCCGAGACTCGCCTGATCGACGTCATCATCGTGCATAAGCTTGATCGCTTCGCTCGTAATCTCCGCGTCACGCTTGAAACGCTCGATCGACTGTCGAAGCACGATGTCGCCTTCGTCTCGATCTCTGAGCAGATGGACTTCACCACGCCAATCGGCAAGGTGATTCTTGCGACGCTGGGCGCATTCGCCCAGTATTACAGCGACAATCTCAGTATCGAGACGAAGAAGGGCAAGCACGAACGGAAGGCCCAGGGCATGTACAATGGGCTTCTTCCGTTCGGAGTGAAGAAGAACGATGACGGCCTTCCGGTGCCCGATCCGGATAACTATCCAGGGCTTCTTACGGCGTTCAGGGCGGCGGCAGACGGACAGAGCGATCGCGAAGTCGCCGTGATCCTGAATGCAGCTGGCTACCGGACGACCGGTAACCGTGGTCAGAATCTATTCCGGAAAGACACGGTACGCCGGATCCTTATCAATCGCTTCTACCTCGGAGAATTACCAGACGGCGCTGCAGGCTGGATGCCCGGCAAGCATCCCCCGATGCTTGACGCTGATCTCTTCGACGCAGCGCAGGCTGCGCGAGCGAAAAACCAGACCAATGCGCTCAAGGTCCGACGAGCACTCCAGACCTATTCCCTCTCCGGCTTGGCAATCTGCGGCTATTGCGGTGGTCCGCTCCATATCAAATCGAACCGTCAAGGACGCCCAAGGCTCTATTGCTACAACGGTGGCCAGGCAGACCCCTGCCAGCAGCCTTCGACCTACTTGGATGTCTGCGAGGTTCAGCTTCAGGAGTACCTGGCGTCGATCCGGATCCCCGAAGACTATCAGGATCAGATCATGGCGCTCTACCGACAGGCGCATGCTGAACGCTCGGACGATAAGACCCGACGCCGCCAGATCATCTCGCGATTAGAGCGCATTCGCGAACTGTACGTCTGGGGAGATCTCGATCGCTCCGCCTACCGGCAGGAGCGCGATGCGCTGACGACGGAAATGGCGACGCTCGCCGAGGCCGATGACCGCTCACGAGTGCTCGCACGCGCGGCCACCTTTCTCAGCGATCTTCCGCTGGCGTGGGGCCAAGCGACTCAGGAGCAGCGCAACCGGCTCGCCCGGTTGATCTTCCAGCAGGTGCGAATACACGACGATCGGGTTGTGGCGGTGCTGCCACAACCCGACTTCATGCCGTTCTTTGCGCTTAAGGCGCTGTCAGAAGATTCATCAGGCGGAAGCGACGGGATTCGAACCCGCGGTCT
>CALAGB010000100.1 GCA_937891245.1 uncultured Thermomicrobiales bacterium
ATTTCATTTGGACTATCATCCAGCAATTGTGTTCGGCCAGGGCAACAAGCTTACTGCCCAAGGTCCATACCTTGATTTGCTCCACGCGTTTCGAAGCGCCCTTGAGATGACGAAGGTTCTAACAGTAATTGGCTACTCCTTTCGCGATAGCCACGTCAACGAATACCTTACTCAATGGCTGAATTCAAACAGAATGCGCAGCATACGGATCATCAACGGCCCGTCTTTTGCCGAATCCCCCGCCGATTATGTCAGGGTTCTCCAGCAACACCTCGGACCTGAGCGAGTGAACCTCATCCCTAAGTACGCGAAAGAGGGACTGGAGGCACTTTGGGAAGAATTGCCCTGACTCTAGGGCGTGTCTGCAAAGTGGAGGGTGGGGTTGGGGATGAGATGCCATGAACTTACTGACGGCCAATGGGCGCGTCTCGTTCCGCTGATGCCTCCGGCCAAACCCGCAACGGGACGCCCTAATCACCACTATCGCACCATCCTCAACGGGGTTGTCTAGATCCTACGGACTGGCGCACCCTAGCAGGATCTACCGGAGCGCTACGGTTGCTGGAGGACGGTTTACCATCGGTTTCGCCGGTGGCAGCAAGCGGGCAACTGGGAGCGGATCCTGGCCGAACTGCAGCGGGAGGAGTCCGAGACAGACCAGGTTGATGAATCCATCACGATGATTGACCACAGCAGCATTCGCGCACAGCAACATGCGGCCGGGGCTCGAAAAAGGGGGTGTTGCGGGAGAATGCCTTGGACTAAGCCTCGGCGGCTTCGGGAGCAAGCTGCATCTGACGACGGAGCGTCACGGCAAGCCGATCGCAACCCGACTGACCGCAAGCCAACGCCATGAGCCCACCGAATCGAGGGAGCGTCAGGACCGGCGATCGCGTCAAGGCTGACACAGTCTGACCGCTCGTCGTGGCCGCTCTGAGTACCCGCGCCAAGTGGCCACAAGAAATGGAGGGCGCGTCATAACCCGTCAAAAGGGTAAGGGTTATGAGGCGCGCGGTGCGGCCATCCCCCGCCAAGAGCGGAGGTGATGCGATCAACGACGATACAAACAGATTGGATAAGAACCGATCAACGACTCGATCGTGCTTAACACTGGTCATTGCACGTCGAATGGATAGCTTCCAATCAACGCCCCGTCAAGGTAGAGATCGGCGCTGTATGAGCCAGCAAGGAAGCCGCCGGGAGGGCTCCCGAGCGCGAAATATCCGACGCGGTCGGCGCTGGTTTTGTAGTTACAGTCACAGTGGTCGTGGCTAACTTCGTAATTGTGTCCGAGCCCTCGTACGTCAACGGCGATCCACGTAATCTGAAAGGACGAGTCCGCCGGAACGTCGGCGACCTGGTACACGAGATAGACCCATTTATCGGCGGCCGTGAAGACGGTTTTCGGGTCGACCGGTTGATAGCCATTCGCGACGCCCGTAGCCAACACAGCTTCAACCTTGTATTTCGACACTCGCGTAAGGCTGCCGTTAACGATGGTTAGGCTCGACGGAGGAGCGGCTGCTGTGGAAGTCGGCGTGGGCATCGAAGCTGGAGCGGAAGTCGGAGTTGCCGTGGGTATGGGAGTCGGCGTTGGACTGGGAAGCGGAGTCGCGGTCGGGAACGGCGTGGCGGTCGGTGTCGGTGTCGAGGTTGGAAGCGGGGGTTCCGTGGGAGAAGCGGCTTCCACCATCGTTGAGATCGCCGAAGGCGCCAAGGTGGACGAAGATGTCACGGTCCTCACCGGTTCCGCTCCACCACACCCGGCGAGACACAAAAGTGCGATACAGGTGACTGCTGCGGCACGAAACATTGCCAGTTCCTCTTCACCGCTCGATTTGGAGCCATTGCTTGCCTGAAGAGATCATTTTATACGCCATCTCAGCCATCAGTCCCGGACAGGCAACTGCGGAGATGATTGTCATCGTGTCTTGTATGATTATGGCCGACAACAGCCAGAAGGTCCTATCCAACACGGTCGGCCGGTTCTCCATCTTATGGGGATAGGCCAGATCGTCGCATGAGGAGGTCTAAACTCCCGCGCCCAAATGATGGGAAGGCTCACTTCATGATCGTCGACGAACTCGAACCGATCTCTCATGCGGTTCGACGCGACGATGACGCTGTTCATCGGTGTCGATCTATGATTCGCGCGGAGGGCCAATGTCGCGGCGTCCCTGTCCAGCGGAAAAGCAGCGCGGTCGCGGGAGTCCGACGGCGAGTTATCCTTGAACCTCTCCGGGGTCGTGTACACTGCTTCTTCGCCCGATTGGGGCTGATTGATGGAGCCAGTCCGGCCCTATCGCTGGACCGCGCCATCAACCGGGGCGTTACCGCCGCCGTCTACACCGAAGCGATGTTCACCACCGCAACATCATCAACGATGGGGCGATCCGCAAGTCGGTCGAGCCGGCCGAGGAGGATTGAGCCAGGATCGCCATTCGCGCCGAGCGCCTGACAGTCGACAAGCTGAAGTGCCTGGAGTAGCTGAGGGCGACAGTCGCTGGAATGCTGAAGGAGATCGAGATGCCCGAGAGACTGGGCGAGTTCTTGATCGCGTCGCTGATCCTGCTGCTGATTCCGAGGCCAGCCGTCCTCTACATCACCGTGCGTCGGTCGATCAGGGGCGTTGGGCGGCCATCCTTTCGGTATTGGGCGTGTCGCTCGGCGACCTGATCCAGGCGGTGGCGACGGCGGCGGGACTCTCTGCCATCCTTCTCTCGTCAGAGGTCGCATTCAACGTGGTGAAATACCTCGATGCCGCCTTCCTTATCTTCCTGGGCGTGCGGCGGCTCCTCTCGCGCGACGACGACGGCGCGCCGCAGACCGTCAAACGCACCTCGTTGCGCCGCACCTTCAAGCAGGGGTTCTTCGTGGGCATCTCCAATCCGAAGACCCCCTTTTTCTTCATCGCCTTCCTGCCACAATTCGTTAATCCGGCGCGCGGGAGCATCTGGCAGCACATGCGTCGCCGCATGAGGGGTGAGACGTCGTTTGTGACTGTGATGGCCGCTGACGAACCGCGGTGTCCCAGGCTCCGCGTTCGCCCGGCCGAGATGCCCGCCCTGGCGTCCACGTTTTGAAGCGCGCACATCAACATCAGCCGATTCCGCTGAATCGCTTCCTTCCTCGCATAGACCACAAACCCCCTCTCGCACACAAACCTCTCGTACTCCCCGCTCGCCTGGATTCGCTCTCTCTCCATTGTCTAGTCTTTGCTCACGACTATAGATAGTGGCAGTACTGGTAGTGGAGGTGGTTGCGTTGGATGCCAAGGTGGGGGGGTAGCTGTCTATCAACGGTGCCGCGGGAATGTGATGGTGGCGGCCACGGAGGAGCTCGGACCGGTTATGCGTTATTCGAAGGTGGTATCGCAGATGTGGACGATCATGCGGCCAGTTGTGCACGCGCGAACGGCGCTCTTGAACTCTGCCCGTTCCCCCTCGCCCGATCCTTGCACCGCTGAAGCAGCGCGCTGACGTCGGTCCCAGTCGAGAAGGACGATCATACCGAGACAGATCGCGCTTATGTGGGATCGTAGGGTAGATTTTCTTACTGTATTCGTAGATCAACAAGGAAGTTAGTTAATTAATTGATTCAAGGAGAACGTATGACCCTGCAACGGCAGCCCGATAGTGAGAGCCAACCGCTCACCTCACGGCTGAAACTGGCTCCGCTGCCGCGTCCAGTGGCACCGTCGGAGCCGACGACCTCACCCCCTGCGGAAGAGGTGCAGTCAGGATTGGGTCCTGCGGCCCTTACAGACTCCGGGAGTGTCCAGCCTCACACAACTGTGATTGTCCAGCCGACCGTGATCGTTCAGCCATTGAACCAGCAGACAGGGTGGTTCACCCGGCTGGTCTATTTCTTCTTCATCGGCTGGTGGCTCTCAGCAGTTTGGATCGGTGTCGCTTGGTTTTTCAATGTCCTCATCGTCACGCTGCCAATTGGTCTTGCGATGATCAACAAGGTGCCCAAGATCGCGACGTTAAAGGACGCCTCAAGGGAATATCAAGCTACGACTGATGGCCTTGTGACGCGTTTGCAAGAGGTCCACATCGCCCAACGGCCGTTCTGGCTACGCGCGGTCTACTTCGTGTTGGTTGGATGGGAAGTTTCGCTAGTATGGCTTTACCTCGCCTGGTTCTGCTCGTTGACGCTCGTTGGACTTCCGTTTGCAATGTGGATGTACGACCGAACTCCAGCCGTAACGACGCTTCGGCGCTACTAGTTCTCTAAATACGAGATTGCTGCGGAGCGGAAGCTGGAATGACCGGCTTCCACGTTACTCCTTGAAGCCAGATGGGCATGAACAATCGGCTCGTTGGTTTCATCACCGACGTAGCATTCGTTGTGCTGGGCTGTAGCGCTGCGGCGATCTTGTCCACTGTTGGCTAAGTGGCCGGCTACGCGAAAGCCCTTTCACCAGCATCACTGAGACGAAGGATGCGGTCATGTCGCAGCTCGCAGCGTCAAAAACGAAGCGACGTGTTTGGCGAGTTCAGGTTGCCATCTTATGAATCGCATGCCCGCTGTCCGTTGGGATTCATCGAGTATCACGCGTAGAACCACCCATCTGTGATCTACATCTCGCCCGAGCGATGCGATTCAACCTTGTGCCCGCGTACATTTCAACCGAGGATTTTCCCTCTCCACTGCCCCCTTCTTCGCATACACCACAAACCCGCCATCACACTCAAGCCTCACATACTCTCCGCTCTTCTCAACCCGCTCAATCGCCGCTGCCCGGTCTTTCTCCGTGTAGTTGGTGATCGGTTTCATCGCTGTGCCGTCCGTCAGGATGTAGTCGGCTTGGGGGGAGTGGGCGGAGAGGACGTAGAGGTGGGGGCGGTTGGCGAGGTGGGCGAGCCAGCGGTGGTCTTCGCTAACAACGGAGGCGTCGGGTGGGAGTGCGTCGATGATGCTGAGGGCGGCCGCGACTTGTGGGTCGGGCGTGGTCGGGTAGATCAGGTGAGCGGGGAATTTGTGGAGTTGGAGCTGTGCGAAGAGCGTGCCGGTGATAAGAGCGAGGAGGAGCGTGCCGGTGGTGGCGAGGCGCGCTGTGCGGGCGAGATCGAGGCGGGTGATGAGGCGTTGGGTGCGAGCAAAACCGATGACGGCGGCGATGAAGACGATCGGCACGATCGGGGCGACGTACTGGGCGTAGATGGCGTAGGTGAGCGGGAAGGTGGAGGCGAGCACGATTAAGAGCGGTGGTGCCGCGACGGCGAGTACTTCGGGCGCCAGCAGCGCGAGGAAAGCGACCGGGATGAGGAGCCAGAAGACGTAGCGCAGTTTCGGCGCGGCGGTCACGACGTGCCAGAGCGCGCTCGGCTTCGTCAGGATACCTCCGACGATGCCACCGATGCCGTGGCCGAGATAGTCGTAGCCGAGGAAAGGGATCGGCCCGTTCGGTCCGCGAAAGGCGGGGATGATGACGAGGACGGCGAAGATGAACCAGATGGCCCCGGCCAGCATCGTCAGCAGACCGATTCGTCGCTGCCGGGCGATGAGGGCGACAAAGAGTCCGAGCGCGATCACCTCCAGCGCCACATCCTCTTTCACCATCAACATGCCGAGTACTGCGATCGCGTAGAGCGGCCAGCGATCCGTTTCGATCGCGTAGAAGGCCAAGAAGATGAGCGGGACGACGAATGCAAGCTCGTGGAATTCGTTGACGGTGTTGACGTCGTGGGTAGCCGGACTTGCCAGATAGAGCAACGCGAATACGAGCGCCACGGGTGACGACCCGAGCCGACGACGTGCGAAGAGGTAGAGCGGGATGGCGGCGCCGCCGAGCGCGAGGCTTTGCAAGACGAGCAGTGTGCTTGGTTGCTGGTACAGCAGGTAGAACGGCAGGAGCAGGAAGAAGATTGGGGAGAAGTGGCGGCCGAAGTGGCTCATCTGCGCCACCAGATCGGGGCGTGTCACTTCGAGACTTACCGAAAAGAGTGAGCCGCGCGCCGCGCTCCAGAAGCTCTGTTCGAAGAGCGCGAGATCAAACAGCGTATGGCCGGTGCGATAGGCGGCGATCGAAAGCGACGAATAAGCGATGACGTAGAGCGTGACGGCGACGATGAGGATGAGCGCACACAAGTCCTGGTTGACCTGGTGACGATCGGCATACCGGAGGCGAAATCGCGTCAGCGGCGATGCATTCTGAACGGTCGCGATCTGTTCACCAGTGGGTCCTGCCGTTGTCGGTACGTGTTGCCGCACAGCAATCATCCCGGCACCTGTCGCCGATGGTTGTGCCGATACGCCACCCGGCGCACCGGATGCCACAGTCTGCTTCTTATATTGACAGATGGTTCGCCGCTCGTCGTTATCGAGTTGTTATGTAGTGCTGTGACCATTGCGGCAGACGTATTTTATTCGAAATTGCGAGGGAGCGATGCGCATGTCGGATATCTAGGGCTGGGTGGTGCATCTACAGCAATTTGCAGATACGTTGACCCACTGGCCCCCGGTAGGGGCAACCCCCCGTGGTTGCCCCTACGAAGGTTGGTCATTCAATGTGCAAACCGCTGTAGGATGCATCGCCCGCAGAGCAGCGGAATGTGCGTAATGCACCTATCCAAGGCAATCCTGTCTCAGGCTCGTCACAGTTGTGTGCGCTTTGGATCTGCGCAGGGAGGTTGCATGCATCCGCGAAGAATTTTTGTCGTGTTATTGACCGTTGGATTTCTGCTTGCGATTCCCGTTGGGCAGGTGCTGGCATACGGGAGAGCCGACCAGCCATTGGCGCAAATCGAGTTCTCAGGCAACTGCAACAACCCCTCCTTCCCACTCTGCGCGCCCCCGCCCGCTGGTGTGGGAACCGGTGGACTCTGGTTCTGGGTCGAAATTGACGCCAACGGGACCGGGGACCTATCCGGAGCTGTCTGTGGTCATACGATCGGCGGCGCCGGTGGTCCCGGTGGCGGGGGAGCTCAATCGATTCGTGGTGACATCACCTGGGAATACTCGACCGGCGTGCCGGCCGGCGCGGCTAGCTTTGCCACCGACCCCGGCAATCAATACTACGTGGTCGACCTTGCCGCGATCGGTGAGTCATTTGCGTTCCCCGTGACGCAGGGCCATTACTCGTTCCATCCAGTACCCGGCGTTGCGATCGTGATCTCGATCGCACCGTAGCTCCGATCTGGCGCCTCTCCAGAACGAATTGCGCTCGGCGTCCGAATAGCCCATCTTCCTGCGGACGGCGAGCGCAACGCGTCCGGTCGGGCAACGGAATCAAATCGTCAGAACATCCCGCCAGATACTCGCTTTGTCCAGGCGATATTGCGTCCGACGACATGCATCCGGACCGAATCATAGAGCCGGTTGGCCGCTTCGCTCCCTTCGCGACTCAGAACCACCGCCGTCTCGGCGCCGAACTCCTGCAACCGCTTCATTCCCGCTTCGAGCAACGCCTGGGCGAGTCCTCGACGCTGATGATCGAAGCGTGTACCGACCGGCTCGAAGGTCCCGGCACGATTCGACTCGTCAAACCAGACGAGCGCGAAGGCGGCCACCTCGCCCGCCGGATCGAGGATGACGAGATCGAGGTCCGGCCGGTAGGTCGGCGCATTTTTCAACTGGCGGTACTTTGCGGCTGTCATCTTGGTCGATTGAAACGCGTTCCGCTGGGCGGCGGCACGCGATTCGATGAGGTTGTCGTGTATATGATCGAGTCTGTAGCCGGCGGGCAGGCGCGGGAATGGGATAGGAATCGGCGTATCTAGCCGCCGTGCGCGGTGGCATAGGATTTCGTCGGTCGGTTCGTAGCCGCGTGCAAGCAGGATTGTCCGGCGCGCGTCGTCGTTCTCGAACGCCCAGGCGGTCAAGGTTGGCGTATCTCCGTCCGCTCCACCTGCGCGCGACCGCTTGTCTTCTGCCCATGAGAGCGTTGCTTCGTATAAGTCTGCGTCATCGGGATGGACGACGATGTCGACCTGGCCTCGACTTGGCCAGGCGAACGCGACGAGTCGTTCTCGGTCATCAAACCAGAGGCGCGCGCCGGTGATCTCCCCCTGATCGTCGTGCGGGAAGCGCCACCAGTCGAGATCGCCGGGTGTGGCGTAGACAAGTGGTCCGCAGAGGGCATAGATGTCGATAACGAGTTGTCGCATTCGTTCGTAGTCTACCTCGGATACGTACATGCGCGAGTGGATCGGCATACGTCTCGACTCCGGTGAATTTCTTCCTCGCGGATCATTAGAACAGTCTATATGGTTGTGTGGTCGTGCCCTCCGCGACGAGATTTCTCACGACGGTGCAGAGATTATCGCCGAGTAGTTGCAGGACGCCATCGTCGCGCACGGTCACCTTGACGTGGCTCTCGGTGAACGAGCAGACAACCGGGGCATCGGCGATATCCGATGTGGTGAAGATTCGCACCGGAAAGGCGCTTGTTTGATCGAGCA
Source organism: uncultured Thermomicrobiales bacterium (assembly GCA_937891245.1). GTDB lineage: Bacteria > Chloroflexota > Chloroflexia > Thermomicrobiales > Thermomicrobiaceae > CALAGB01. The sequence goes on from CALAGB010000100.1 coordinate 8,409, forward strand.
GCTTGCGGCACTCGTGGCCGGCCAGCGGCCCACGCACGGTGACCGAGGCGTTGGTGCGCTCGAAGCCGAGCGTGCAGCGATAGCGCAGGTTGCCGAGGAGCGGGGTACGCAGCGGAGCGGCGATGGCCGAACCGGCGACGACGAGCAGCGCAAACAACAGGAGAAGCGCGAAACAGCCACAGGCACAACCACGCGAACGGGTACTCAAATGCCACCACCCTGGTAGGTCGAGGAGGGCGTCACCGCACCTGCTGCGCGGCGAAGGCGCCTATCCGGGACCAAGGTCTCGGATAGGCGCCTCGTCTGTGAAATGTACTCACGCCAGCAGCTCAACTCCGGCCGCGTTGCAGTCTTCGACGTACTCATAGAGCGGTTCGTCGCTGTCCATGAGGGCGACGTTGTCGGTCAGGATGCGATTGAGGCCGAGTTCGGCGAGGAACTGCAAGCCCTCGACGCGCTGCTGACCGGTGACGCCGCGCCAGCGCAGGAGCGTCGAGACAGGCATCGTTGCGGGATCGCGGCCGATCTCCTCGCAGCGCTGTCGAATAATCGGCATCCATTCGGCGATCTGTTCGATCGAAGGGCCGTCGAGGTTCAGTTCGTCGGCGAAGCGCGCAGCCAGACGCCAGGTCACCTTCTGCCCATTGCCGCCGACGATCAGCGGCATGCGCGGCTGCCGGATGCTTTTCGGCTCGCAGACGACGTCATCGATATGGAACTGCTCACCCTGCCAGCTCTGGCGGCCCGGCTGCTGCATGCGCGAGATGATTTCGAGCGCCTCTTCGAGCAGTTTCAGTCGCTCTCGACCCGACGGGAAGCCGTAGCCGTAGCCGCGCCACTCCCACTCGTTCCAACCGGCACCGATAGCGATCTCGGCGCGACCGTTGCTGGCGACATCGAGGGTCGACATCATCTTGTAGAGCAGCGCCGGGTTGCGCCAGCCGGCACAGAGCACGGCCGAGCCGATCGTCACGCGTTCGGTCACCATCGCGAAGGCGGTCATATGCGGGAAGATCTCGAAGGTCGGCAGATCGTTATGGACGCGGACGTTCTGCAGATGATCGGGCACCCAGAGCGATTCGTAGCCGAGTTTCTCGCTCAGCCGTGCCAGGTCGAGCGTTCGTTCCCAGGCAGCGCGCATATTCCAGCCGGGAAAATCGCCGCCCGCTCCATTTGGAATATAAACCCCGACTCGCATCCTCTGCGTTCCTTCCCGTCTCCCATTTGCCGGTATTCAATGACGCGAGCGAATCATACCGCCCAGTTCAGACGCGTGACTTGATGGCGACCGGCTCCATCTTGAGAATGCACTGCTGCTGCGGGGTGCGACATGGCGCTGGTTGCCCACGTCGGTCGATTCTCGCGGTCATTCGGCTGGATTGAGTCGCACGCCGATCGAGCGCCACGGTGCGTTCGCCAGGCCAGCGTTCAGCGTTGCTTCATCCGTGAATCGTTCGCTGAGCACGCGGCCCTCGAAGATCAGGTTGACGTGGTCCTGGCTAAACGGCCATGGATCAATGGTGAAGCGGTCCGGATCGTTATTGACCGGAGCGATCGTGAGTGGCTGGTCCGCGGCGGCAAAGGGTACCTTTTCGATTTGGTCGGGCTGACTCAGGCCGCGACAGATGTCGAGCGAGAGCCGATCCCAGAGCGCGACGAGGCGTTGATTGCGCCGGAGGACATCCTCGGCCACATAGGATGCGTAGTTCGGGTCGTCGCGCAGGCTGGCGATCAACTTGGCCTGAAAGGCGTCCTGCGATTCGAGGAAGGGCTGCGCCAGACCGTTGGCAGCAGTTGGATCGCCACGGAAGCGACCGTAGAGGTTCGTGCCGTGCATTGAGACGAGAAGGGCAGCATAACGGTTTGTCAGCAAGGCCATGTGACCGGCCTGCGACCAGATCTCGCCGAGGTGCGTTTCGGGGGGCAGTTCCAGAAAGCTGCGCGGGCGTCCCGCTTCGATATTAAGGGATGGCTCCGGCTCGCGGTTGAGCCAGCCGATGTCGTGCTGCTCGGCGGCGAGACAGACCGCCTCACGCGGCTCGACCGCTCCGGTCAAGTCGTTGCCCCAGGCGCGCGCCAACTGGCCGGAGACCCAGGCATGGGTCGTCTGCGTGATCGCGAGCGTCTCGCCAGCGACTGTGCGAAAGAGCATGGGCGTACTCTCCTTCTGAATCGCTTACCGGTTCGCCAGGCGCACCGCGCCATGCGGCAAGATGGCGTGGACACCGCTGACGCCGTTGACGACCTGCGTCACGTGCAGATCGACGCAGGCGCTCGCGACGCCGAGCGCATCGGAGCGGCTTAGCCCGAACTGCTCGCCCATGAGATCGAGCATGGCACTCAGCGCACTCGCCATCGCTTCATCGAGATCGCGATCGAAGCCAAAGGTGATCCAGCCGGCGGCAGTGTCGGCGCGCGGCGTCTCGATCCGCATTTCCGGATGCAGCGTAAAGGCTAGCTCGACGCGCTCGATCGGGCACTCGATCCCAGTGCCGGACACCTCGCCGTCACCCTGGGCGGCGTGACCATCGCCGGTTGAGAAGAGCCCGCCCGGTACGGCGATCGGAAGGAAGAGGCGGCTGCCGGGGAGGAGTTCCTTGCAATCGATATTGCCACCGGTGACGCGTGGCGGTGGCGTCGGGTGAATTCCCGGCTCAGCTGGTGGCATCCCCATGACGCCCATGAACGGCGCGATCGGCACCTCGACGCCGAGTTGATTACAGGCAACGCCGCGCCCGCGATCGATCGTCCAGATAAGTCGCCCGCCCGCTTCGTCGACGCCCAGGCGCTTGTTCAGCGGACTCGGGAAGCCGCCGGCGCGATTCCAGCCCCAGTCGCCCGGTACGATTTCGATGATCTCAACTTCCAGCGTCATCCCCGGCTCGGCGCCGCGAATCGCGACCGGCCCGCAGAGCGCATGGCCGTTATCCCGGCCCGGCACACGCGGCTCGAACCGGCGATGGGTGGCCGGATCAGCCGTCAACGGCACCATATTCCAACCCACATCGAGCGTGCGAAAGACGACATGGTCGCCCGACTCAATCGCCAACACGGGCGGAAACTCCGCCGAAAAGCTGCCATGCAGCGTGCCCTCAACCGGCTCCAGCGAATAGGTGGCCAACGAGTCGTGTCCTTTCTGGTTCGATGTCCACGCTTGTGAAGAGCGATGGTAGCACACCAATCGCCGCCGGCAAGCTTTTCCGGCGGCGATTGACGGTGTTCCAGTGCGTGCTCTTAGATCGTGTTGCGGCTGTGTGGATCGATCAGATCGCGCAGGCCGTCACCCATAAGGTTGATGGCGAGTGTGGTGACGAAGATGGCAATGCCTGGGAAAGCCGCGAGCCACCAGCGATCGAACATATAGGTGCGCGAGTTCCCGAGCATGTTGCCCCAGGAGGGAGTCGGTGGCTGCACGCCGACGCCGAGGAAGCTGAGGAACGACTCGAGAATGATCAGCTGCGCGACCTGCAGGCTGGCGATTACGATGATGCCGTTGACGACGTTCGGCAGCCCGTGGCGCAGCATGATCCGGAAATGGTTCGCACCGATCACACGTGCCGCGGTCACGAACTCTTGCTCGCGGATCGTCCGAATCTGTGAGCGGATGACACGGGTATAGATCGGCCAGGCCGTGAGCGCCATCACGATCACGAGGTTGCGAAAGTTCGGCCCTAGCGCGGCGATGACGGCCAGAGCCAGAAGCACGAAGGGGAAAGCCAGCATCACATTGACCAGACTCGAGATGAGCCAGTCGATCGCGCCGCTGAAATAACCGGCCAGCAGCCCGAGTGCGACGCCGACGATTGCCGCGATGATCGTGCTGCTCATGCCCGCCTCCAGCGAGACACGAGTACCAAGGATGAGCCGGCTGAGGACATCACGCCCTAACTGGTCGGTGCCAAGCAGATATTGCGTCGTTCCGCCAAGAAAGAGGGGCGGCTTGAGCCGGTCGAGCATATATCCGGTGAGCGGGTCGTGCGGGGTCAGCCAGGGTGCCAGCACCCCGATCAGGATAATGAGGAGAGTAACGATCGTCCCGGCCAGTCCTCCTTTAAGATGCCAGAGCCTGCGGAAGAACTTCCTCCGCTCGCTCGCGCGCACGGTGCCGAAGAGCGCCAGTGTTTCGGGCTTAATCGCTGGTACGTTCAGAGAAGAATTCGTCATCACCTACGTCCTCGTCCGTGGGTCGATTAAGACCACGGCGATATCGACCACCAGGTTGACCAGACAGATGATGACCGCCAGGATGATCACCGCCGCCTGAACAACTGGTCGATCCTGGTTCTGGATCGCCTGGACCGCCTGCGTCGCGACACCGGGCCAGGCGAACGTCGTTTCGGTGACGACCGCCCCACCAAGCAGTTGACCGAATTGGATTCCGAGCACCGAAAGTACCGGGATGACGACATTCTTCATTGCGTGGCGCCACATGACCTTGCGCTCGACGAGCCCCTTGGCACGTGCGACTCGCATATAGTCCATCGAGAGGACGTCGATCATCTCCGATCGAATTAGGCGCATCGTGATGGGAGCCAGAAATACGCCGAGTGTGAAGGCGGGTAAGATCAGGTTTTTCCAGCTCCCGTAACCGGATGGCGGTAACCACTTCAGACGCACTCCGAAGAGGATGATCAACATGAGACCGAGCCAATAGATCGGGAGCGCCGATCCGGCCACGGCGATCATCGACGAGAGACTGTCGATCCAGAGTCCTTTCTTGTACGCCGAGAGGATGCCGAGCGGCACCGCGATGATTAGCGCGACCACCATGCCCGACACAGTGAGGAGTATGGTGGCCGGCATACGGTCCATGATCAGGTTATAAGCCGGTTCATGGACGAGGTAGGAATAGCCGAAGTGGCCGGTCGCGACTTGCGTGACAAAGTGGTAGTACTGGACCGGTAACGATTGATCGAGCCCCATTTCATGCCGGTAGATGGCGCGAGTCTCCGGTGGTGCGTCGAGTGGCAGCAGTACCGCGAGTGGATCACCGAGGACATAGGTAATGGCGAACGCGATCATCGAAATACCGATCACCACGACTACCGCCTGAATCAGGCGACTGATGATGTACGCGCGCATCGCTGTTCCCCCTACCCGGATTAGGTTGTTTTTGGTTTCGCCTCGAAGAGCCGATCGATCTCGTCGGCGTGCGGCTTCCAATCGATTCGCTTGCTTACGCCCCAAATCCCATGGACCCCGAACATGAAGAGCACTGCGGCTTCGTCATGCAGCAGATGCTGCGCTTTGCTGTACGCCTCGAGGCGCTTATCTTTGTCGAGCGTTCCGCGGCCCGATTCCAAATATCCGTCGAGTTCGGGGGTAGAGAAATAGGCATAGGGCGATGAACTGTGGTGCATATCCCAGAGGATGCCGTCAGCATCAAAGACCGAGAAGTAGCCCCAGTCCCACTGGAAGAATGGGGTCTTGTCCGTACTGACGAGGGTTGTGAATCGGGTGCTGTCGCCGATGTTCTGGATCTTCGCTTTGATCCCGACTCCGGAGAGATCCTGGCTGATGGCCTGATTCAGTTGCAGGTTATTGGGTACCGTCGATGGGCCGGTGTAGAAATCGAACTCGAGACGCTTCCCATCCTTCGCCATCACTCCGTCGGAGTCCGGCTTGTACCCGGCGTCGGTTAAGATCTGCTTCGCCTTGTCTGGATCGTAGGGATAAGGTTCGACCGTCTTGTCGTACCCGAAGGCGAGCGGATTGACATTCCCAGGTGTTAGATCGCCGCCGCTTTCCAGTTGCTCGGTATATCCCTTGATGTTGCACGCGTAATTGACCGCCAGTCGGACCGCCTTGTCCTGGAACGGGTTTTCGCCGGTTCGCCCGCGTGCATCCATGCCGCGGAAGGCGGTACGAAGAATCGGTTGCACCAACGCCTGGCCGGCCCCGGAATCTTCGAGTGCCTTTACCTGATCGAGTGGGAAGGCCGGTACGATATCGACGCGGCCGGCGAGCAACTCAGCGATCTGCGTCGAAATATCCGGGATCACGCGGAACACAGCATTCTTGAAGGCCGGTTTCGTCGACCAGTAATCGTCATTTCGGACCATCGCGATTTCCTGGCCGCGTTTGTAGCTGACAAGCTTGTACGGACCGGTCCCAATCGCGTTTTCCGCGATCCAGTCGTCTCCCTTGTCCTGAACGACCTTTTCGGACAGGAACTGGAGGTTTTGCAGCCGCTCGGCGAAGACCGGATACGGCTCCTTGGTAACCCAGGTCAAATGAGTATCGTCGTGGACTTCAATATGGTCGATCGCCTCCCAGTTACCCCGCTGCGGGCTCTTGGTATCCGGGTTCAGGACACGGTCGACATTGAACTTCACCGTGTTGGCGGTGAACTGATCTCCGTTGTGGAACTTGACGTCGTCACGCACCGTCATCGTCCACTCGGTATCGCTGGTCGCCTCCCATTCGGTGGCAAGCCAGGGGCCGACCTGGTGTGAGGTGTAGTCCCGGACACCGAGATTATCGAAGAGGTGATAGAAGACTTTGATGCCGTCGCGAAGCACATTGGCGTGCGGGTCGAGGCTCGTGATGTCGCTCTGGAGTGCGAGCGTGATCGTGTCCCCGCCGGCCGAACTGTCGCCCGAAACCGGAGCGGTTGTAGCCGCTCCGGCGTTCGCCGGAGTACCACTCGTTGATGTCCCGGTTGTTGCTCCACTCTCCGCACTGGAGACCGCCGCTGCCGCGGTCGAGCCGGGTGCCGGAGTTAACCGCGGCGCATCTTCTCCGCAGGCGGCGAGGGCGCTTGAGCCCGCGAGTACAACCGCACCGCTTCCGAGCGCGCGCATGAACTGACGCCGGTTAATGTGGCCACGCTGAAATTGCCACAAGAGTTCCTCGAGCACTTCAGGCTTGAATACCGCCATCAGATCTCCTCCTAGCACTCACGTGGTCGCTGACGTCGTTTTCGTAGGGACCACACCTGTTCGCGATAGTACTGGACAGACTCAGTGTAATGTCGCTCGCACTATCTGGCAAGTACGTTAACAAGAGATCGTGCTACACATCATTGAAGTGCAATCGCGCCGTAATAGCTCACAGGACAGAAGTACTAGTATATTTGTGAGAGATATCACGTGATTGCCAGAGAATAGATTGATCAAGATGGATAGCAACTAACGATCTGGATTGAGGCATTCGATCTCACGTTATGAGGTAAGCGTCGAGCGCGGTTGACGCCGATACTCCTCACGACATAGAGTGACCGCAAGGACCTTGACTCATTGCTAATGATGCTGTTGGTGGCGGTAAGGGAGAGGGCAGGCGGATGCCGCAACTGGATATCGTGTTCCGGGGTGGGCGGGTCGTCACCGGTGACAGTGAGATGCTGGCCGACGTCGGCATCCTGGGCGAGTCGATCGTGCAGATCGGTGGTGACTTCGAAGCGAGGCGCGAGATCGATGCAACCGGCATGCTCATCTTGCCGGGCGTCATCGACGCGCATGTGCATCTGACGCAGTCGAGCGATCGTCCGGAGGCCAAGTATCGCTGGGTCGATGATTTCACCAGCGGTACAGCAGCGGCCGTGGCCGGCGGTGTGACAACGGTCGGGAACATGACGTTCCTCCGGCCGGGCGAGTTGCCGCTGGCGGCGCTGGAACGCGAGGGGGCACTGGCGAGCGCGCAGGCGATCGGCGACGTTTTTCTGCATCCCGTTTTTGGAGAGACGACGCCTGAGGTACTGGCCGAGATCCCGCAATTGCTCGAACATGGTTGCAACACAATCAAGTATTTCATGTCGAACCCGCGCTTCGATCCGCAGGTTGAGGGCTATCTTGAAGCAACGAGGCTCGCCGGCGAGAACCAGCTCCTCACGATGATCCACTGCGAGGATTTCCCGATCCTTACTGAGGCGACCCAACGGCTGGTCAACGCGGGCCATCTGTCGCTCAGGCATTACCCGGAATCACGTCCGGTGATCTCCGAAGTCGTCGCGACGCAGCGGGCGGTTGCCTTCGCCGAAACGACCGGCGCGCCGGTCTATGTCGTGCATCTTTCATCGGAGCGTGCGCTCGAGGTCTGTGCCGAGGCGCAGTCGCGCGGCGTGCCCGTCTATGTCGAGACACGACCGTTTTATCTGCATCTGACGCGTGAACGCTTCGAACGGGACGATGGGCCGAAATATGTTGGCCAACCGCCGTTGCGTGAGCAGCATGATGTCGACGCGATCTGGAACGGGCTGCGACAAGGCACGGTCAATACGGTGTGTACCGATCATGCGCCCTGGTCGCTGGCGGCCAAGATGGATGCCGATCATACGATCGCCAATTTGCGACCAGGTGCCGAGAATCTGCAGGTGATGTTGCCGATGCTCCACTCAGAAGGTGTGCTCACCGGTCGTATCTCGCTGAGTCGCATGGTCGAGGTTCTCTCAACGAATGAGGCGAAGTTGTTCGGCCTCTATCCACGCAAGGGGACGGTCGCCGTTGGGAGCGACGCGGACATCGTCATCTTTGATCCCAACCGGACGCGCACGATCGAGGCGGCGATGCTCAAATCAAATGCCGATCATTCGGTCTACAAAGGGTTGCAGGTCACCGGCTGGCCCGTCATGACGCTGCGACGGGGCGAGGTCGTCTTCAATAACGATGAGGTCATCGGCCAGCCTGGTTCCGGTCGGATTGTGTCCCGTAACGCGATGTTGCCGCTCTAGTTGAAGGAGAACGCGATGGATTTCGAGACGACCTTCACGATGGATACGTCGAGCATCAAGTATGGTGTCGGCGCCACGCGCGAAATCGGCTTCGATATGAGCCAGCATGGCGCGACGCGCGTGATGGTCGTCACCGATCCGCAGGTCGCGAAGACCGAAACGATCTCAGTCGTCATGAAATCGCTCGAGGATGCCGGGATCGACGCGGCGTTGTTTGACCGAGTGCGCGTCGAGCCAACTGACCGCTCGTTTCAGGAGGCGATCGATTTCGCCGTCGATGGCAGGTTCGATGGCTTTGTCCCGGTCGGCGGCGGATCGAGCATGGATACAGCCAAGGCGGCCAATCTCTACAGCACCTACCCAGCCGAGTTCCTCACGTACGTCAACGCGCCGATCGGCCAGGGGCAACCGGTACCGGGCCAACTCAAACCGCTCATAGCCATTCCGACGACGGCCGGTACCGGCAGCGAGACGACCGGTGTGGCGATCTTCGATCTGAGCGATATGCACGTGAAAACCGGTATCGCTCACCGTGCCCTGCGACCGTTGCTCGGCATCATCGATCCGCTCAATACGCGCGATCTGCCGCGAATGGTCGCCGCTTGTTCAGGACTCGACGTCTTGAGCCATGCGATCGAATCGCTGACGGCGTTGCCATACCACGAGCGCCCGGCGCCGGAAAGCCCGCGGGTGCGGCCGGCCTATCAAGGTGCCAACCCGATCAGCGACATCTGGTCGGCGCGGGCAATCGAAATGGTCTCGCGGAATCTGATTCGCGCGATTTCCGATCCGAAGGACGATGAGGCGCGCGGCCAGATGCTGCTGGCGGCCGCCTTCGCCGGGATCGGTTTTGGCAATGCCGGGGTGCACCTGCCGCACGGCATGTCGTATCCGGTCTCCGGTCTGGTGAGCGATTATTTCCCGCCGGACTACCCGCACGATCATCCGATCGTGCCGCACGGTATGTCGGTCATTCTGAACGCCCCGGCGGTCTTCCGCTTCACGGCCGAAGCGAACCCGGAGCGACATCTCTACGCCGCCAGCCTGCTCGGTGTCGACATCAGCGGTGCGGAAGCGAAGGATGCCGGCACGATTCTGTCCAATGCCCTGATCGATATCATGCACAAGACGGGTATGCCGAACGGCCTGCGCGCCATCGGACTCGACGAAGAGGATGTCCCGCAATTGGTGGCCGGGACCTTGCCACAGCATCGGGTAACGAAGCTCTCGCCGCGTCCGGCGGATGAGCGCGACCTACGCCAATTGTTCCTGGATGCGATGGCGTACTGGTAGAAATGGCGATATGAAGGAGTAGCATTGACGCTCGAATCCGAGGAATCGTTTGTCGTGCGGGCACCGCGCGAAAAGGTTTGGAACTACACCAGCGACATGCGCAACTGGGCGGCCAATATGCCCGGCTACCAGTCGTTCGAGCAGTTGAGCGACACCGATTCGCGCTGGACGTTGCAACTGAAGCTCGGTCCGTTCAAGCGGACGGTGCGTATGCTCGTGCATCTGACCGAATGGGATGAACCAGAGCATGTCGCGTTCACGCTGCACAGCGAAACCGACCCGGTCAACGGTAGCGGCGGCTTTCATGCGACCGAGACGAGCCCGAACGAGACATCGGTCAAGCTACGCCTGCGCATCGATTCGAGCGGGCCGATGGCCGGTATGATGGAATCGCTGGCCCGGCCCGTCCTGGAGCGTATGCAAAAGTCGTTCGCCGAGGCGATCGCCGGGGATATCGAGCGGTCTTCGTAGGTGGTCGATTGATCAAACCGGGCACGCCGTTCAGGCGTGCCCGTTCCCCCGATGTGAACAATCGCCGGTCAGTGCGTCAATCGCCAGCATGGTGCCCTTAGACCAGAGATC
>CALAGB010000101.1 GCA_937891245.1 uncultured Thermomicrobiales bacterium
GTGGCTGACGGCACTCGCCCGCTATGGCAAGCTCACCTTCGAAGAAGTCGTCACACCGGCCATCGAACTCTGTGAAGGCGGCTATCAGGTCTACCCCTCGCTCAGCCGCAACATCGCCAAGGAGATCGAGGCGATCCGGCAGTGGCCGTCGACCGCCGAGATTTACCTGCACAACGGCGAAGCGCCCCAGAGCGGTGATGTCCTCATTCAGCACGATCAGGCGAAGATGTTCCGGCGTCTCGTCGCCGCCGAACGCGCCGCCAGCGGCCGCGGACGGGTCACCGCGATCGAGGCAGCCCGCGATGAGTTCTATCGCGGCGACGTCGGCAAGCAGATCGCCGACTTCATCAGTAGCGAAGGCGGCTTCATCACCGAATCTGACCTGGCCGATTTCCACGTCGATATCGAAGAGCCGGTCCATACGATCTATCGCGGCATCGACGTCTACGATACCGGGCCGTGGAGTCAGGGGCCGGTCATTTCGCAGACGCTGAACATTCTGGAGGGCTACGACCTCCGCTGGCTGGGCCACAACAGCGCCGATTACATTCACACGGTCAGTGAAGCGCTTAATCTCGCCTTCTCCGATCGCGAGGCGTATTACGGCGATCCGAAATTCGTCGATGTGCCGCTCGACGTGCTCCTCTCGAAAGGCTACGCCGGGAATCAGCGCGAGCGGATCGACCCGAAACGCGCCTTCGGCACAATGCCGGAACCGGGCGATGTCGGGCACAACGGCCATCTGCGCAACGCGGGACTCCGCGTGAGCGATCTGAAAACGCCGGTGCAGCCGGATACGAGCTACGTCTGCGTCGTCGATAGCGCGGGCAACGCCTTTTCAGCGACACCAAGCGACGGCATCGGCAGCACGCCGATCATCCCGGGACTTGGCATCATCTGCTCCGGACGCGGCTCGCAAACATGGCTCGATCCGAATCATGCCTCGGGCCTGGTCGGTGGCAAACGACCGCGTCTGACACCGAACCCGGCAATGGCCTTCCGCGACGGCAAGCTGTTCATGCCGTTCGGCACGCCGGGCGGCGACATGCAGCCGCAGTCGATGATCCAGGTCTTCCTCAATATCGTCGAGTTCGAGATGGATCCGCAGGAGGCGATCGAGCAGCCGCGCTTCGGGACGTACAACCATCCCGATTCGTTCTGGCCACACAGCTACCGGCCTGGTCTGCTGAAGCTCGAGTCGCGCATCAGCGTGGGTGCGATCGAAGAGTTGCGGGCGCGCGGGCACGAGGTCGATCTCTGGCCGGAATGGACGCGTACGGCCGGCAATGTCTGCGCGATCATGGTCGATCACGAGCGCGGCACGTTGACCGGCGGTGCCGATGCGCGCGCCGAAGCCTACGCCGCTGGCTGGTAATTCCCGGTTCCGGAGCGAAACGCTGGCATAATCCGCTCCCTGGAGACGTTGTCTGTAGGGGGCGATCGGTCTGTTCTGGGTGGAGAGGAACAATTGTGGCCAATGTCCGGCCGTTTCGCGGCATAACCTTCGACATCGCTCGTGTTGGCGGTCTGAGCGAAGTCATCGGACCACCGGAAGACATCCCTTCGCACGAACAAGCCGCCGCCATCGTCGCGGGCCGTCCCTATCACGCGGTACGCCTCGAAATGAGCGATCCGGGACCGGGTGAATGCTTCCATGGCGCCTCGCGTCGTTTCCGCGAATGGCTACGCGACGGCATCCTGCAACAACGAACAGCGTCTGCTTTCTATGTCCATGAACACGAATTCGATTTCGGCGGCCGGCGCCTACGGCGTCGCGGCGTCTTTACCGCACTCGAATTGTCCGATTACGCCGAGCGCATCATTCTGCCGCACGAAAACACGATGCCGCACAATGTCGAAATTCGCACCGAGCTTTTGCGCGACGTCCGGGCCAACCTGAGCGCGGTCTATACGCTGGTTGACGACGACGGCAGCCTCTCGGCGACGCTCAACGCCCTCTCAATGACGCCCCCGGACATCGAGGGGCTGGACGACACCGGCGGCTTCCACCGGCTCTGGGCGATGACGAACCCCTCGTCGATCCGCAACCTGCGCGATGCCCTGGCGCGCCGCCCGCTCTACATGGCCGACGGTCACCATCGCTACGCCGCCGCGCTCAACTATCGGAAGGAACTCGACCAGCAGGGCTTCGACAATCCGCAGGCGGATTGGACGCTCGCCTATATCGCCGGTGTCCAGGACGAAGGCGTGCAGGTTCTCCCGATCCATCGCGTCGTCAAGTCGCTCGGCCATTACAGCTGGGATGACCTGAGGCTGGAGCTGGACGACTATTTCGATATCCAGCCGATCGTTCTGCCGGTTGAGAACGTGCGCGATGAAGTCGCGCGAGCCGTCGATCAACTCGCCAACGAGACCGACGATCTGACCTACCTCATCCTTGAGCCGGAGGGCCGTCGACTGCTCCGCGCGCGATTACGTGACTGGAACTCGGTCGCCGGTTGCATCCCGGCCGACGCCGGTCCGACCGCCAGCCATCTCGATGTCACCGTGCTCGACTGCGTCCTGCTCTACAAAACGCTCGACTTCGACCAACACCAGACCGAACAGCACGTCGAATTTACCCAGGACATTGAGGCAGCCTACGACATGGTACGCTCCGGCGAAGCGGTCTTCGCCGCCTTCGTTCGCCCAACGCCGCTTTCGACCTTGCTGGCTGTTGCCCGCTCCGGCGGCCGCATGCCCCAAAAATCGACCTACTTCTACCCCAAAATCCCGATCGGCCTGCTGATGCGGGATCTGTTGGACGAGGCAGAGTCAGAAGGGTGACGTGGGACGCGATTACCGACCGTTGGTGGCTGGCGAACCCGGCGCCATGAATGCCGCCCGGCGCGCCGTTCAGGCGGCGCCCGCCCTCCCGCGCACACGCCTTCGTTTCCCTGTATCCTTCTCCCATGAAGCGCCAACCGCGACCGTACAGGTGGATTGAGGCAGGAGCCGTGATGCGATGAGTACGCCGATCCGGCGGCAGTACCTCTCCATCAAACGTCAGTACCCCGATGTCATCGTCTTCTTTCGACTGGGTGACTTCTACGAAACGTTCGACGACGACGCCAAGATCGCGTCGCGCGTTCTCGATATCACGCTTACCTCGCGTGGCGGCATGCATGCGAAGAGTGGTGATCGTATCCCAATGGCGGGCATCCCCTACCACGCCGCACAGGGATATATCGCGCGCTTGATCGCGGCCGGGCACAAGGTCGCCGTGGTCGAACAGGTTAGCGAGCCGAATGGACGCGATCTGGTCGAGCGCCGGGTCACGCGGGTCGTCACGCCCGGCACCGTCACTGATCCGGAGATGCTCGATGGCGCCACGAACCGCTTTATCGCGGCGGCTCTGAGCGAGGGCAGCCGTGCCGGACTCGCCATCGCCGATCTTTCAACCGGCGAATTTCTCACGACCGAGATCAACAGCGCCGATCGCGGCGCTGCGCTGAGCAGCCTGCAGCGCGAACTGCTGCGTATCCGCCCAACCGAAGTCGTCGTGCCGGAGCGCGACGACGGCGCAGCCGACGAGCTGGCCGGCGTCCTGCCGGAAGGCGCGTTCACCAGCAGCCTGCACCGGCGCGGTTGGCGTCTGGAGACGGCGGACGAGGAGCTGCGGCGGCATTTCGAGGTCGAAACGCTCGATGCCTTTGGCTGTGCCGGAAAGCCGTTCGCCGTACGCGCGGCCGGCGCGCTGCTCCAGTATCTCGCCGAAACGCAACTCAACAGCCTCAAGCAGATCGTTGATCTGGTCACCTACAGCACCGAGCGCTTCATGACGCTAGATGCGCAGACATTGCGCAATCTGGAACTGACCGAAAGCAGCCGGGGCGAGCGGCGGCACTCGCTGCTCGGCGTGCTCGACATGACGAAGACCCCGATGGGCGCGCGTTTGCTGCGCCGCTGGGTCGGCCAGCCGTTACTCGAACTGGACGAGATTCAGGCGCGGCTCGATGCCGTGGCCTTTCTCGCCGAGCGCGCACTGTTGCGGAGCCGGTTGCGCGAGCAGCTGAACAGCGTCTCCGACATCGAGCGCCTGATTAACCGTGTCGTGACCGGCGCATCCGGCCCACGCGAATTGCTGGCGCTCGGCCGCTCGCTGCAGCAACTCCCGGCGCTCAACGACCTGTTCAGCAGCGACGAACCGCCCGCCGCCCTTCGCCGCCTGCCCGATTGCTCAACCTCCGCCTGGCTCATCACCGACGCGTTGGTCGATGAGCCGCCGGCCGTACTCGGCGCCGGGCAGTCGATCCGCCCCGGGTTCAGCCTCGAACTCGACACGCTGCGCGAATCGTCACGCGACGCCCGCGAATGGATCGCTTCGCTGGAGCAGACCGAGCGCGAACGGACCGGCATCAAGTCGCTCAAAGTCGGTTACAACAAGGTCTTCGGCTATTACCTCGAGGTGAGCCACAGCAATAGCGCACTGATCCCCGACGACTACCAGCGCAAGCAGACGCTGGTGAACGCCGAGCGCTACATTACGCCCGAACTGAAGGAATACGAAAGCCGCGTGCTCAACGCCGAGGAGCAGATCGGCGATCTCGAAGCGCAGGTCTATCGACAGCTGCTCAATCAGGTTGCCGAGGCTGCCGGTCCGATTCGCGAGGCAGCCGCCAACCTGGCGCGACTCGATGTTTTCGCCGCGCTGGCCGAGGTCGCCATGCGTCACGGCTACGTGCGCCCCGAGGTCAACGAGAGCATGACCCTCGATATCGTCGCCGGTCGCCACCCGGTCGTGGAAGCGACGCTCGAACCGGGCCAGTTCGTGCCGAACGACACAGTGCTTGACACCACCAACGAACAGATCGTCATCCTGACCGGGCCGAATATGGCCGGCAAGTCGACCTACCTGCGGCAGGTCGCACTGATCGTTTTGCTAGCCCAGATCGGCTCGTTCGTGCCGGCCGGCAGCGCTCGCATCGGGCTGGTCGATCGCATCTTCACGCGCCTCGGCGCCCAAGACGACATCTCCTCCGGCCAGAGCACCTTTATGGTCGAGATGGTCGAAACGGCGTCCATCCTGCACCACGCGACGTCACGCTCGCTGGTCGTCCTGGATGAAATCGGCCGCGGCACCAGCACCTACGACGGGCTCGCCATCGCGCGCGCCGTCGTTGAACAGTTACACAACAGCAGTCGCCTCGGCTGCCGCACACTCTTCGCCACGCACTACCACGAGCTGACTGAACTGGAAAACGTCTTGCCGCGCGTGCGCAACGAACGCGTCGATGTGCTCGAAGAAGGTGACAGTGTCGTCTTCCTGCACCGCGTCGTTCGAGGCGGCGCGGACCGGAGCTACGGCATCCACGTTGCCCAGCTGGCCGGCATGCCGCGCTCGGTCGTGCGACGTGCGCGAGAGATCCTGCATGATCTGGAAGATAGCACGGCAGGTCAAACCGAACGAAAGCGCCGTCGAAACGCGATCGGCGACGTCGCGGAGCCAGCCATGCAACTCACCTTTTT